>JAHFTZ010000132.1:2598-6850 GCA_023265355.1 Terriglobus sp. | reverse complement strand
GCGGGGTCTGCCGGGGGAGACCGGGCCTGCGGGGGCGCAGGGGCCGCAGGGGCTTACCGGAGCGGCGGGAGAGGTTGGGCCGACGGGGGCGAAGGGAGACAGGGGCGATCCGGGGCCGGTCGGTCTGATCTGGCGGGGAGCCTTCGCCTCCGGAACGAATTATTCGTTGAACGATGCCGTGGCTTGGCAGGGGCAGAGCTGGCTTTCGATCGCTGCAAGCAACCTGGGGAATGAACCCGATACGAATCCTTCGTGGTGGACACTGCTGGCCGCGCAGGGAGCGCAGGGGCAGGTGGGGCAGACGGGTGCGGTTGGAATTCAGGGTGAACGCGGTCCGCAGGGGATTCAGGGGTTGACCGGAGCGACAGGGTCGCAGGGGCCGGTTGGGCCGCAGGGCGAGGCGGGTGCGAGGTTCCTCGGGGCGTATGACTCCACGGTGAACTACGCGCTGCATGATGTCGTGACCTTTGGTGGTTCGAGCTGGATCTCGCTTGCGGAGAGCAATCATGGGAACGAGCCCGGCGCTTCCGGTTCCACGCAGTGGGCGCTGATGGCTGCGAAGGGAGATGCGGGCGCCGCCGGACCGCAAGGTGTCCCGGGAGTTGCCGGAGCCACCGGTCCTGCTGGAGCTACGGGTCCTCAGGGTGTTCGTGGAGATCAGGGTCCGCAGGGCAACATCGGTCCAACCGGATCGACGGGTGCCACTGGACCACAGGGGCCGCAGGGTGTCCAGGGAGCGAAGGGAGATATGGGAGCCACCGGTGCGGCAGGCGCGCGCGGGCTCCAGTGGATGGGAACGTACGTCTCTGGAACGAACTATGCCCTGGGAGATGCTGTGGCCTTTGGTGGGTCGAGTTATGTTTCGCTGGTCGATGGGAACTTAGGTAATACACCGGGATTTCCCGGGGTGACGCAGTGGGAGCTGCTCTCGGCGAAGGGGGATGCCGGAGCGGCGGGAGCGGCAGGCACCGATGGTTTGAACGGCAGCAACGGAGCGGCGGCGACCGTGCAGGTGGGAAGTGTGGCCACGGGCGCTGCGGGAGCGCCAGTTTCTGTGCAGAATGTGGGTTCGGCCAATGCGGCAGTGCTGAACTTCTCCATCCCGCAGGGAGCACGCGGAGCAACGGGCGATGCGGGTCTAAATTACAAGGGAGTGTGGAGCGCGGCTGCGGGCTATGCCTTGCACGACGCAGTGAGCTTTTCCGGATCGAGCTACATCGCTGTAGCTGCAAGCAATGGAGCGAACCCGGCGGACGATGTCGCTGCGGGCGGAGCGAACTGGGCGTTGTTGGCGCAGCAGGGAGCTACAGGAGCGGCGGGCCCAGCGACGGTGCAGATTGGCAGCGTGGCGAGTGGATCTGTGGCCAGCGTGACGAACTCGGGAACGGACAATGCAGCGGTGTTGAACTTCACGCTCCCAGCCGGACCTGCTGGATCTGCGGGGGCACCGGGAGCTGTCGGCATGACCTATCGCGGAGCGTGGAGCAGCGCAAATCAGTATTCGGCGAGCGATGCTGTGACGCTCCAAGGGACGACGTATCTTGCGTTGACGTCGAGTACGAACGTGAATCCGGCGAGCGATGTGTCCTCTTCTGCGGGGCATTGGGTGGTGCTTGCTGCTGCGGGAGGCACAGGAGCGACGGGCGAGGTGGGACCGGCGGGGCCGAGTGGAAGTGCGGCGACGGTGACGATCGGCAGTGTGACGACAGGGACGGCGGCTGTAACGAACTCGGGAACGGCCTCGGCGGCGGTACTGAACTTCGTTCTTCCGGCGGGTGGTGGAGCGAGCGGCGGCGGAGGTCCGGCTTACTCGTCGGTTCACACGGTTACGGGCGGCATTTTGGGCAACGTTTTTTACTCGCCGATGGCGGATCTGAAGGCAACTACGGAGAGTTCCGCGGTGCTGGGATATCTCGGGCAGGCGTGCACTGTGAGCGCCGTGGAGATCTACAACTCGGCGGCTACGAATGCCAGCGTGGACATCCGCACTGGCAGCGCTCCGGGAGCCCTGGCGCTCGCTCCCGGGGTTACCACCTGCACGGCGTTGGCAGGAAAGACGACCACATGTCCGGGGCCGGGGGCGCTGCCTGCGGGGAGCTTTATGGACCTGAAGATTGTTCCGGGAACGAGTACCACCACGTTTGTCTGGAGCTCCTTTGTCTGCCAGTAGCGGGGCAGAAAGGCTATGCTGTTGGGAAAGTACAGGAGCGATGGAATGAAGCTGTTGCGAACGGTTGCGTTGGGTGTTTTCTGTGGAGTGGGCGTTTGTGGCGTAGCGCAGACGGCGGATGCGCCAGGGGCGGTGGCAGCGCAGGCCTTGATGCTGAATGGCGTGATTGCGGAGTGGCATGCGACGGCGGACGGTCGCGACTACAAGCTGCTGAAGCAGGCAGTGGACAAGCATCTGACGGCTGACGGCGTTCTGGATGTGACGGGCGCGGATGCCGTGGCGATGGGCGTTCCGGTGGTGACACTCTATCGCGTGACGCTCGACGCGAAGTACTGGAAGGCGGCCACGGCGATTCATGAGGGACTTGCGGGTGCGAAGCCTGCTTCTCCTGAGGAGATGTATTTTGCGGCTACTTTTCTGGCGGCATATGCGGCCACGGCGCACGACGGGTATGCCGAGGTGAAGCAGGCTCTGTCTTCGGCGGATACCTCGGCGTGGAGGCTGGCTGCTCTGGTGGATACGCTGGATCTCCTGCCTGCGAGCGCGACCGAGCGCGGCGATCTGTCGACCGAGCTGAAGCGCGCTGCGGAGAAGACCTCTGCGACCGGAGTCGTCGGCGAACGTCTGAGGAGCTATGCGCTTTTGAAGGCGGTACGGACGGGCCTGCTGCCGCAGCACCTCGAAGCGGCTACGTTGAAATCCGCAACAAAGCTACGCGGTGATGCAGGCGTGGATGTGAAGGGGCAGGACCTGCGTGAGGCCGGAGCGGCGATGTTGCTTTCGAGCGAGCTGGACCAGAGTGCGACCGCGCTGACGGAGCAGGGAAAGACGGTTGGGATCGACACTTGGTTCAACTCGCAGGTGCGCAAGGGGCCGGATGGTGCGGACGAGTCGTTTCACTACAAGTGGGACGACGATGCGAATAGCGGCTTCTCGTTCTTTGGACGGGCTTTTCAGCGCTACGGAGCGCAGCTGACCACCGTGGGCAAGCCGACGGCCGAGAGCCTGAAGGGCGTGAAGGTGTACATCATCGCCTCTCCCGATATTCCTTCCAAGAATCCGAAGCCGAACTACGCCGATGCCGCAGATGCCGAGGCGATTGCCGCATGGATCAATGCGGGCGGAGTGTTGCTGGTGATGCAGAACGACGGCACGAACGCTGAGTTCGAGCACTTCAACGGCATTACGGAGCGCTTCGGGATTCACCTGAACGCGGTGATGCGGAATACGGTCGAGGGTAGCAAGTACGAGCAGGGCAAGGTCGTGATCCCTGCGGGAACTACGGGAGTCTTTCGCGACGCGCATAACGCGTATATGAAGGAGATCTGCACGATCTCGACGCAGGCCCCAGCAGTGCCGGTGCTGCGCGACATGCTGCATAACTCGGGCGAGGTCTATATGGCCGTGGCGAAGTACGGCAAGGGAACCGTGTACGCCGTGGTCGATCCGTGGCTTTACAACGAGTACACGGATGGACGGAAGCTGCCAGCGGAGTGGGACCAGTTTGCTGCGGCGAAGGATCTTGCGCGGTGGGCTTTGGAGCAGAGTAAGTAAAAGCAGAGATCGGTTGATATCGGGCAAAGCGCGATTGGATGCGCCTTTGGCGCATAACAAAAGCAGATTTCTCCGCTCCCGCTTCGCGCTCGGTCGAAATGACGTATCCGCTCCCGCGCCGCGCTCGGTCGAAATGACGGTGGTGGGGTGTGGGGCGGGTGAGGTCTTCGTCATCTCGACTGGAGCGACAGTTTTATCGTCGTGTAGCGGAGAGATCTGCTGTTCGGGTCCTGACAGATCAGGTTTGTGCGCTCTGCGCGGTACGGTCGCTAATCTGCCAGGGCAGCAGCCAGGGAGGCTTTCAGAGCGTCGACGTCTCTACGGAGGCGTTCGGGCTGGGGCAGGCCGGGGTTCTCCAGATCGAGCTCGATCTTCCGGGCGATCCCGGTGGCTTCAAGGTAGCCGAACATGCCGAGCGAACCGGCGAGCTTATGCGAGACGGAGGTCGCCTCGGCGCGCAGGTCGGGGTTGAGGGTGCGTGTGTCGCTGAGTTCTTCCGCGGCACGATCCAGAAGATCGATTCGCTCG
>JAHFTZ010000132.1:0-2588 GCA_023265355.1 Terriglobus sp. | reverse complement strand
GTCTGTTTTTCTCTTGCGGTCTGGTCTGGTGGAGTGGACATAGCGCCTGCCTCAGTTCAGTCGATCTTCCAGCCGAGCGTGTCTGCAATCTGCTGGGCTAGTGTGAGAGGGTCGAACGGTTTGAAGAGGACCGCAGCCACGCCGAGATCGGCAAAGCGGCGCTGATCGACTCCCTGAACCTTTGCCGTGAGAAGGATGACGGGGATGGAAGAGGTGGCGGGATCTTTTGCGAGCTCGCGGAAGGTGGTTGGTCCGTCCATTCCAGGCATCATCACATCCATGAGAATCGCGTCCGGCTGTTCGGCCGTGGCTTTTCGGATGCCCTCCGCCCCGGAGCTTGCTGTGGTGATCTTCCAGTCCGTGGTGGTTTCGAGGCTCAGGGATGCAACTTCGCGGATATCGTCTTCGTCGTCAATGAGGAGTACGTGAGGCATTGCGGGTCTTTCTGAGTCTTGAGATGCCTAAATGGATTCAGGCGTAAGTGCGACCTGTTGAGGAACGGCCTGGCGGCCTACCATGGCGAGCACGATGGACTGGACCTCGTGGGGTTGAACCCCGGCCTTGGTAAGGAAATGGGTTGGAGCAAGATGTGGCCCGGATTTTTCCTGGTCCGTGAAGTCGCGACCGGAGTAGACGACGATGGGAAGGAAGCGCAGGTCGTCGTTTTCCCGGAGGGTGCGAATGAGAGAGAATCCGTCCCCGTCGGGAAGGGAGAGATCCAGAAGAAGAACATGCGGGCGGCTCAGGGCACAGTATTCCACGGCTTCCTGAAGAGTCGTAACGTGGTGGACGTTTACGCCGGTGTTCTGAAAGCCGATGCGGACCACCTCGGCGAAGTCCAGATCGTCCTCCACCAGAAGGACGCAGGGGACGACGCTGGTGTTTTCAAGGACGCGGGAGAGCTCGCTCAGCAGAAACTCTTCGTGAAACGGTTTCTGGATCCAGCCCTGCGTCGCAGGTTCTAGAGGCGAACGGGTCTCCGGGGCGGTCACCGTGAGAATGACGACGGGAATATGAGAGGTAGCGGGTGTATTGCGCAGCTTTTCCAGCGTCTCCCAGCCGGAGAGGCCGGGCATGTGCAGGTCGAGGAGGATGGCGCTGACGGGGTGCTGCGCTGCAAAGGAGATTGCCTGTTCTCCGCGCGCGGCTTCCACCACAATGTAGTCGTGCAGTTCGAGTTGCAGGCGCACCATGGCGCGGACGCTGGCGTCGTCGTCGCAGACGAGAACCATGGAGCGACCGTCGGAGGTGGGGGGCATGGCGAGCGGGGCGGACTCGAAGACCGGCGGCGCGCTCTTGGATCTTGGAAGCTCAACGAAGAAGGTGACGCCGGGACCTTCGTTCCGTTCGGCCCAGATTCGGCCACCATGTTGTTGGATGATGCCACGGGAGATGGTAAGGCCTAGACCCGTGCCTCCTTTTTGCCTGGAGTCGGAGGGTTCGACCTGTTGGAAGCGGTCAAAGATCAGGTCGAGCTTATCCTCCGGGATGCCACGGCCGCTATCGATCACACGCAGCAGAATTGTGGTGGAGTGAACCTCGGTCTTGATGCGAATCGAAGAGCCGGGCTCGGAGAACTTGATCGCATTGGAGAGAAGATTGGTGACGACCTGTCCGATACGGTCCGGGTCGGCCTGGATGCCGCTGGAGACATCGGGTGGTCCACTCATCTCGATGCGGACGTTGGCCTCATCGGCAAGCGGCATCAGTTCGTCGACGGAGTGTTCCAGGATCGCGGAGAGAGAGCAGGAAGAGGTACGGAGGGGAGACCGCCCGGATTGGATGCGCTCCAGGTCGAGGATGTCGTTGATGAGGCGGATGAGGCGGTCGGTATTGGTCAGCGCAATCCGCAGTAGATTCTGAGCCTTAGGGTCATTATTCCCGAGGAGACCGGCAGAGAGCAGGCCGAGTGCGCCGCGGATACTGGTCAGTGGCGTGCGCAATTCGTGTGAGACGGTCGAGATAAATTCGTTCTTGACGTCATCGAGATGTGTTCGCGAGGACATCTGCTCGATGTGCTCGCGCTGGGCGAGATCGAGCGCTTCCACTGCAAGGAGGTGTCTCTTCTTTTCCCGCGACCAAAGGAAGAGCAGAACCGCCCCGAGGGCAGCCAGTGTAACGATCGCAAAGAGGAGCCCAGCCCGCATAGATAGGAGCATGGTATCCCAGGTGCCTGGAAAGGGAACGCATCGATATACACTTGCACGATCCGCATTTGTTTATGGAGGCAGCACCTTGGCCCGTTTTACCGGATTGATCGGACTTGTTGTCCTGCTGGCGGTCGCTTATCTGCTGTCGGACAACCGGCGTGCGATCAAGTGGCGGACTGTCCTCTGGGGTCTTGGTTTACAGATTTTCTTTGCAATTTTAGTGATCAAATTTCCCTTCGGGCAGCTGGTGCTGCAGAAGGGATCGGCGGTGATCACGTCATTGCTGGGACACTCGGTGGACGGCTCCAGGGTGGTCTTCGGATACCTGGGGGCACCTGGGCCGATGAGCGTGTTTGCCTTTGAGGTTCTGCCTACAATTATTTTTGTATCCGCTTTTTTTGCAGTGCTTTACCACCTCGGCGTGATGCAGGTCATCAT
>JAHFTZ010000131.1 GCA_023265355.1 Terriglobus sp. | reverse complement strand
CTTGGCTGCACGGATGTAGAAAGGCACACCAGCCCATCGCCAGTTCTCGATCTCGAGCTTCATGGCAGCAAAGGTCTCGGTCTGCGACTCAGGGTTGACGCGGTCTTCCTGCCGGTAGCCGATGACGTCCTTCCCATCGACTTTGCCGGGGCCGTACTGGCCGCGCGCGGTGTATTCCACGGGGATCTCTTCGATGGCCTGCCAGACCTTCAGTTTTTCGACGCGTACAGCCGCCGACTCGAACGAATCTGGTGGTTCCATTGCAACGAACGAGAGTACTTCCATCACGTGGTTCTGCAGAACGTCGCGGAGCGCTCCAGCCTGTTCGTAGAACGGCCCACGGCCTTCGATGCCGATGCTCTCGGCAGCGGTGATCTGCACACTGTCAATGTAATTGCGGTTCCAGACGGGCTCGAAGATTCCATTGCCGAAGCGGAAGACGAGGATGTTCTGCACCGTCTCTTTGCCGAGGTAATGATCGATGCGGAAGATCTGGTCTTCGTGGAGGACTTTGTTGATCTCGGTGTTGAGCTTCTTTGCGCTCTCAAGATCGGTGCCGAAGGGCTTTTCGATGATGACGCGAACCCATGCGCCGTTCTCGCCCGTGGTCATGCCATGGTCGCCCAGGCGATGCGTGATGTCCGCAAAGAACTCGGGAGCAACGGCGAGGTAGAAGAGGCGGTTGCCCTTGGTACCGTATTGCTTATCGAGGTCGGCGAGGAAAGCTTTGAGCTTGTCGAAGCCTTCGTCGTTGTCGAACTCGGTCGCGAAGTACTTCACCCGCTCGATGAACTTGGCGAGCTTTTCTTCCTTCTCGTCGACGCCGCCGCCCTTGACGATGCCGTCCTGCATGTCGGGCGCGAAGGTCTTGGAGAGATCGCGGCGGGCGACGCCCACTACAACGAACTCTTCGGGAAGCAGGCTCTCCTGCTCGAGATGGTAGAGCGCGGGAAGGAGCTTGCGCTTGGTCAGGTCGCCGGAGGCGCCGAAGATGACGACAACGCAGGGCTCAGGCTTACGCTCTGTACCTTTTCCGGCCTCTACCTGCTCCGGAGATGTTTTGATCTCAGTGGTCGACATGATTCTTCCTTACTTCAAATTTCTTGCACTTCTATCGGATGCGCTCGGGCGGCGAAGGATGGAGAGAAACTTCGCCGCCCACCGATGGGGCGAGTGATTACTTCTTCTTCATGGAGTGTCCGCCAAAGGCGTTACGCATGACGGAGAGCATACGGTCAGTGTAGTTGTTGTCTTCGCGCGAACGCAGACGGCGGATGAGCGATTCGGTGATGATAGGTGCGGAGACGTTGAGGTCGATCGCCTCGAAGACCGTCCAGCGGCCTTCGCCGGAGTCGGTTACGTACGCCTGCAGGCCGTCGAGTTCCGGGTTGTGCTCCAGGGCTTCCGCCGTGAGGTCGAGCAACCAGGAGCGGACAACAGAGCCCTTCTGCCAGATCTTTGCGATCTGCGGCAGGTCGAGCGCCAGGGGCGTCTTGGCCTTCATGATGCTGAAGCCCTCCGCGTAAGACTGCATCATGCCGTACTCGATGCCGTTGTGCACCATCTTGACGAAGTGGCCTGCGCCGGAGGGTCCGGTGCGGCCCCAGCCCTCATCCTTGCCGGGCGCGAGCGTCTCGAAGATAGGACGGAGGCTTTCGATCACATCCTCGTCTCCGCCGATCATCATGGAGTAGCCCTCTTTCAGGCCCCAGACGCCGCCGGAGGTACCGACGTCGACGAAGTTGAAGCCTTCGGGCTTGAGCTCGGCGTAGCGGCGCTGCGACTCCTTGTAGTTCGAGTTGCCGCCGTCGATGAAGATGTCGCCCTTCTGCATGAAGGGCTTCAGGCCGGCGATGGTGTCGTCCACCGGCTTGCCATCGGGAACCATGATCCAGATCGCACGGGGAGCCTGCAGATTCTTACAGAGCTCTTCGAGCGAGTTCACGCCCAGGCCACCATCGGTAGTGAGCTTTGCCGTGGCATCTTTATTGAAGTCGAAGCCGACTACTTTATGTCCGGCGAGGCGGAGACGCTCCGCCATGTTGCCACCCATTTTTCCGAGACCAATGATTCCAAGTTCCATGTGAGTCGTCCTCTTTCGTTTTCTAGAATTCGATGCCGAGCTGCGCCAGTTGCTGTTGCAGCTGTTCCGGCGACTGGAAGTGAATGCCGTGCATGCCGAGAGCTGTGGCGGCATCCGCATTTTCCTTCTTGTCGTCGATGAAATAGGTTTCCCCGGGCAGATTGCCTGAGGTATCGATGGCTTGCTGGTAGATGCTCGCCGCAGGCTTCATCTCGTGGACATAGGCCGAGCAGATGAAAAAGTCGAAACGGCGACGAAGATCGAACGCGTCGAGACGATAGGCATTCAGCTCGCGCGATTCGTTATTCAGCGTGGCCTGTCTATATTTTCCCGTAGCGCTGATCTTGTTGAGGATCTCGATGCTTCCAGGATAGAGGAGCGTCTGTTCGTCGCGAACGGCCGACCAGACATCTTCGAGCGTGAAGCTGCGCGGCTTGAAGAAGATGGTCTTGTTGAAGTACTCAACGTCCGTGGAAAGACCGCGCTCCCACGTATAGTTGGCCTCTTCATGACGCGCTTCGTACTCTTCCAGGTCCACGCCGAGACGGGCCAGACCGCGAGCGCGCTGGTTCCGGTCCCATCCATTGGAGAGGATGACTCCACCGATATCCCAGAAGATGGTCTTATTCTTCGCCATGGACTCTATTTCGTCTCCTGAGGGAAATCCGCGCCCAGCGAAGTAGCTTCCCACTCCGTCAGGTTCTTATCCCATGCTGCCAGACGTCCGCGAAAGCGCTCGTAGGCCGAGCGTCCGAGCAACAGATTCCGTGGCGGATTCGGTGCGTCCACCACGGCGATCATGGCTTCAATTGCCCTCTGAGGATCGCCCGTCTGCAAACCCGATTGCGTTTCAAAGTAAGCGCGGGATTTGCCCGCCGACTCCGCGTAGTCGGCGATCTGGTGCGAAGCCACAGTCTTGGAGCGTCCAAGAAACTCTGTACGGAAGGGACCAGGCTCAATCGCCGTGACACTGACGCCGAGCGGCTCCATCTCTCCGGCGAGACCTTCGGTAAAACCTTCCACAGCAAACTTGGACGTGTTGTAGAACGTCACGCCCGGCGTGGCGATCAGACCGCCGATGGAAGAAAGATTGAGGATGTGGCCGGAGCGCTGCTTGCGCAGGTACGGAACCACCGCCTTGGTCATACGAATCAGGCCAAGGATGTTGGTCTCAAACATGGGAAGAAATTCTTCTTCCGCAACCTCTTCGACTGCACCCGATACACCGTATCCGGCGTTGTTGACGAGCACATCGATGCGACCGAAGCGCGCAATCGCCGCTTCCACAGCCGCAGCGATCTGCTCAGGCTTGGTGACATCAAGAGCAAGGGCGAGGGCCTGTTCTGCGTGCTGCGCTTCGAGATCCGCAACCGCCTCCTGCTTACGCGCCGTCGCGACGACACGCTCTCCACGGCGAAGAAGCTCTTCGGCGAGCAGGCGGCCAAAGCCAGTCGAGGCTCCGGTGATGAACCAAACGCGATTTTTTCCGTGTGCGGGCATGCTTATTTTCCTGAGGCCTGGGGCATGTAAAGTTTTTCGATGGCGAAGACCTTGTTCAGGCGACGAACGAAACGTTCTTCCGTCGCAATGAACTTTGCATTCAGATAGGCGAGGGTGCACTCTTCGGCGAGGGACGTCCCGATGATGCGTGCGCCAAGGACGAGCACATTCATCTGGTCGTGCTCTACGCCCTGGTGCGCAGAATAGGTGTCATGACACATGCCCGCACGAACGCCGGGCATTTTGTTGGCCGCAACACAGACGCCGACACCGGAGCCGCAGATGAGGATGCCTCGTTCTGCCGTTCCTGCCATCAGCGCCTTTCCAACCTTTTCCGCGAAGTCCGGATAGTCGGAAGGTTCCGCGTTATACGCTCCAAGATCCTGCACTTCATGACCAAGCTTGGCGACATACTGGCGAATCTCCTCTTTCAAGGGGAAGCCAGCGTGGTCCGAGGCAATGGCAATCTTCATGCGCTTCAATCCTTTAGGCGACTCAGGAATCTTCGTACTCTCGCTCGGGAAGTTGCGTGTCTTCGTATTGAGGCTGGAGCGATGTGTTGCTGTCGCGCTCCCGCTTCGGGGCCTCTTCGTACACCGCGTCTTCGTCGCTCAGGTATTTGTCCATGGGTTGGATGCCGAGGCCGTGGAGGCTGGCGTGAAGTTCTACGCCAGCCTCTTGCCTTGATTACGCTACTTCTTGATGACCTGCTTGGCCTTGTCGAGGATGTTCGCAACGCTGAAGCCGTACTTCTCCAGCACTTCCGGCCCTGGGGCAGAAGCTCCAAAGGTATCCACGCCGATGGCGATACCGTCGCGACCGATGAACTCCCACCAGCCTTCGCTCGCACCAGCTTCGATGGAGATCTTCGGCACACCGTGCGGGAAGATCGACATGCGGTAGGCCTCGTCCTGCTCCTTGAAGATGCGGAATGAAGGCATGGAGACGACCTTGGTCTTGATGCCAGCCTTCTCAAGCTCCGGAAGAGCCTTCAGGGCCAGAGAGACTTCAGAACCGGTAGCGACCAGGATGAGGTCTGTGTTGCCTTCGCCCTCAAGGACGTAGGCACCCTTCTTCACATTCTCGAAGACCTTGTACTTGTCGTTATCGAGAACCGGCAGATCCTGGCGGCTGAGCGCCATGAAGCAGGCCGAAGGACGCTCGATGGCAAGCTGCCAGCAGGCGGCGGTTTCGTTGGCATCCGCAGGGCGGAAGTCGGTGAGCTGAGGAATCGCGCGCAGGCTCATCAGGTGCTCAATGGGCTGATGCGTGGGGCCGTCCGCGCCGAGACCGATGGAGTCATGCGTGAAGACGAAGAGCGAGTGCGTGCTCATGAGAGCCGCCATACGCATCGCCGAACGGCAGTAGTCGGAGAAGGTGAAGAACGTGGAGCCAAACGGAATGATGCCGCCGTGAGCCGCCATACCGTTGACCGCCGCGCACATACCGAACTCGCGTACGCCGAAGAAGATGTTCTTGCCCTTCGGATCGACATGGAAGCTGGGCGAATCCTTGAAGATGGTCTTGGTAGAGCTGGTCAGATCGGCAGCACCGCCGATGAGGTCGGGAAGGTTCTTGCCGATGGCCTGCAGAACGACCTGTCCTGCATTACGCGTTGCGATGGCCTTCTCGGTCGGGAAGGGCTTGATGTCCTTCGCCCAATCCTTGGGAAGCTCGTGCGCGATGCGACGCTCGAACTCGGCGGCAAGGTCGGGATGCGCCTGCTTGTAGGTGGCAAACTTCTCATCCCATTCCTTGTGCGCCTGCTGTCCGCGCGTTCTTGCTTCGAGCCAGTGCTTGCCTGCTTCTTCGGGAACGACAAAGCTCTTTTCGGGATCGAAGCCGAAGAACTCCTTGGTCTTCTTGGTGTTCTCTGCTCCCAGAGCTTCGCCATGCACCTTGTTCGTTCCGGCGTGCGGCGAACCGTAGCCGATGATGGTGCGCACGCGGATAATCGAAGGCTTGTCTGTAACCTTCTTCGCCTCTGCAATGGCTACTTCCAGCGCCTGAAGGTCGTTGCCGTCCTTCACGAACTGGGTGTGCCAGTGGTACGCATCGAAGCGCTTGTCGACGTCTTCGGTGTAGGAGAGCTCCGTGGGTCCGTCGAGCGAGATGAGGTTGTCGTCGTAGAAGACGATCAACTTGCCGAGGCCGAGCGTCCCGGCGAGCGAGGCTGCCTCGTGCGAGACACCTTCCATCAGATCGCCATCGCCACACATCACGTACGTGTAGTGGTCAACGATCTGCTGGCCGGGCTGGTTGTAGAGCGCGCCGAGATGCTTCTCGGCAATCGCCAAACCGACGGCCATGGCAAAGCCCTGTCCGAGGGGGCCTGTGGTCACTTCGACGCCGGGCGTAAAGCCATACTCCGGATGTCCGGGGGCCTTGGAGTGCCATTGGCGGAAGAGTTTCAGGTCTTCCAGCGAGACGTCGTAGCCCGAGAGGTGCAGAGCGCCGTACTGCAGCATGGAAGCATGCCCGTTCGAGAGGACGAAGCGATCGCGGTCCGCCCATTTGAAGTCGGACGGATCGTGCTTCATATGCTTCTGATAGAGCAGGTACGCGAGGGGCGAAAGCGCCAGCGGGGCTCCGGGATGTCCGTTTGCCGCCTTTTCGATTCCGTCAACCGCCAGAAGGCGGAGTGTATTGATAGAAAGCTGATCCAGATCGCTCATGTGTCCTCTCGGCGGAGACGCCGTGGTTTCGAGATTCAATATTGGTTAGTGTACTAGCGCAGAGGAATTTGGATCGCGAGTCCCTGCGTCACGAGGTTACTGCCACAATATAATTTTTGCCTAGCCATCGCTTTTCCGATGGCCAGAAGAGCGTGAATTCGATCTTCGAACCTTCCGCTTGGGCCGGAATCTCTGCGGAAAATCCCGGATACCCAACCAGACGTGCGTCAGTGTTGTTTTTCGTCTTCCACTCATCTGATGTCCAAAGGACCTGAAAACGGTTCTTGTCCAGGATCTGCATCCGTTTCTGACTGGAAAGCTGCATGATGGGACGGGAAACCTGGAAAAACTCGACTTCGCTCTTGAAGGTGCGATCTTCGGCTTTTTTGCAGTAGCGATCCTCCACCACGGAGATGCGGTCAAAGACTTTGCCATCCACGGCGGAGCGAAGCAGCTTGACGTATTCGGCGTGCGCCCAGACGAGGGGCTGCGCGGCGCCTGCCGACCGGCCAAAATAAAGGCCCTCTTCCGGTAAATCCGCATAGTCCCAGATCTGCTCCGGCAACATGCCGCCGAAGGACGAGAAGCGCTCCAGCGCGGTAATGAGCGGCTTGATGTCCTTTC
>JAHFTZ010000130.1 GCA_023265355.1 Terriglobus sp. | reverse complement strand
AAGTGCTCGTTCACGATGTAGAACCAGAACCATCCCGCGTGGGCCGGAAGACCGAGGCCTGTGGGCATCGCAATGGCGGGATTTCGCAGCGCGGCCAGCACGTGCCAGGGCAGCGCAATCGCCAGGAAGAGCAGCATACCGCTCCCCAGCCACATCTTCCTCAGGGTGCCGACCTGTCGCGTGAAGAAGAGATAAAAGACGACGAAGCCGATGGGGAAGACGATCCCGATGAGGCCCTTTGTGAGAAGGTTCAGCGCCATGGCTGCTGCAAATCCCCATGCGGGCCAGCGCGCGCTTCGGCCTTCTTTCGCACGATCCAGTGCCATCAAAAAAAGATGAACGCCTATGGTCATCCAAAGGGCGTTCATGATGTCCGGAATATAGAAGCGCGTAAAGAGATAAGGCCCCAGGCTCGTCGCCATGGCGAGGGCGGAGTAGAAGCCGCCGCGTTCGCCGAAAAAGCGTACGCCCAGGGCGTAGACGCTGAGAAAGAGCCCCAGCACCATGAGCGAGAGCGGAAGGCGGGCTGCCCAGTCAGACGCACCAAAGATCTGCATGCTGCCCGCAGCCATCCAGTACATCAGAGGGGGCTTGTCGAAGAAACGAACGCCGTCGATGTAGGGCGTCACGTAGTCGTGCCGGAGCGTCATCTCTCGCGCCACTTCGATGTATACGGAGTCGACGTCGTCCAGCAGGCCCGGTGCAAAGAGGCAGCCGAGATGCAGGACGAGCCAGATCATGACCAGACCCGCGACAGAACGTGAGCGCGCGCGACGTGGATGAGTTAGAGCAACAGGGACGTTCAATGCCGTTCGTTTCGACTGTGAGCAGTTCCCTCATCGTCCGTCACATTGCGGAAGATGTCAATGTGACGGGACCTCGAGTGGACGGTCGGTTACGAGGGCTTTGCCACTGATTTCCATCAAGACGACCTGCCGCTTACCTAGAAGAGCATCGACTTCATCCCGTTTTTCCAGCGGAACAAAGAGAACCTTCCGACGCCCGACACCCCAGACGTCTTCGAGTTCCTTTTTGGTCCAGAAGATCTTTGGCGCGTCGGGGAAGGTGGAACCAAACCACATGGAGGTGGATCGGCCTTCGACCAGAGGCACCGTCTCGCCTGCATAGAAGGGAATGGAAGATCCATAGGATTGGTCGCCGTAGAGCATCAGTTCACTGTCCTTGGCGAAGGCACCGGAGTCCATCAGTTCCTCGTAGCGCGCTTCGATCTTCTGTGAGGACAACATCGGTCCGAAGCGGACGAGGGCGATGTGAGCTGCAATGAGAAAGACGGCCGATGTGAGCGCCATGGTGAGGGTGCTCGCCTTGTGGTCTCCCTTTCTGCGCAGCCACCACGCGATGCCAGGACCAGCGGCGAAGGCGATCATGGCCAGAGCAGCCGGGAGTCGTAGAGCAGCGAAGGAGGGACCCGTGAGATCGAAGAAGTGGGACATGGAGAGCGTATAGTCGCCCACGCCCCTGTGTGCGAGCATATCTCCGATATCGGAGACGAAGGGCAGCTTCCGGCTCTGCCAAAGACCACCGGCCAGAGCGATGGCAACGCCCGCGCCGACGACGGTCAGAACGACATGTCCTGCGAGGAACCATTGCCGTACTTTTGTGTCCACGGAGAAGCGCCGTTCCGCGATCACTACGCCTGCCATCGTCAGCAGGGCTAGAGGCATGTAGACGGGGTAGGTGTAGTACTCCTGATTGGTCGACAGTGCGAAGAAAACAAGGACGATGCTGGCGAAGCTGCCGAGCAGGACGAAGGTGCGCCAGGCAAAGTCGCGGTGACGCGATCGCTCATGCCACGCCGCGACTGCAGCGGCGGGCCACAGCAGGCTCCATGGAAAGAGCCACACGAGATGCAGCGACCAGTAGAGCCAGCCGGGAAGCTTGTTGTAGTCATGCGGCATTCGCTTGCCCAGGAAGCGTAACCAGTGCTCGTTCACAAAGTAGAACCAGAAGAAGCCGTGACCCTGCGCGCCGCCGGTGTTGCGCAGTCCCGCTAAAATGTGCCACGGTGCCGCGACGGCCAGGAAAAGAAGGCCGCCTGTCAGCAGGTGGAGCTCCCTCCAGCGTCGCAGTTCGCCTGTAAACAGGCCGTACGCCAGAAGAGCGGCTCCCACAAAGACGATGGCAACGAGGCCTTTGGTCAGAACGGCCAGGGCGAGCATCGTCCATGCGCCGTAGATCCAGGCTTTTTCGCGCAGCTCCAACCCACGCAAAACGCAGTACAGCGTGCCGACCATGAAGAGGCTGAGCAAGACCTCCGGAATGAAGACGCGCGTAAAGAGAAAGACGCCGACGCTGGTCAACACAGCCGAGGCGGCGTAGAGGGCAGCGCGATCACCCCAGGCGAGCATGCCCCATCGATAGGCCAGCAGGGCCAAGGCAAGGACGCTCAGCGCCAGGGGGAGATGCACCGCAAACGTATCGTATCCGAAGACCTTGAACCCAGCCGCGACCACCCAGTAGGGTAGTGGGGCCTTTTCGAGGTAGCGAATTCCGTTGACGCGCAGGGTGACAAAATCGCCGGTTTCGGCCATGTGCCGTGAGGCGTTTGCGTGGGTCGCGTCAGCGTCGTCGAGCAGGGGCGGAGAAAAGAGCGAGCCCGCGTAAACTGCCAGAAATAGGCCGAGAATCCACGCCAGATGAGATGGCCGAGGCCACCGGCGTGCTTCGCGAAGGGAACCTTGAGTTTTTGTCTGCGAGGCCTGTCTCTTTCTGAGTTGCAACTGCTCGCGATCTGTAACGACCGTCGTTATATTCATATTCACTAGACGCCGCAAATTCTCAGAAGTTCCGAGGAAATGTGGCTCCTCTTATTGTCCCCCATTTCCAGTCTTGTAGACTCCAAGCAGGGTGGCCCTTTCGGGTCGCAAAATCTGCCTCTGAGGACTCGCTCCCGTGCCCACCTTTGCCGCGATCGATATTGGTTCCAACTCCTGCCGTATCGCCATCGCGAGTGTTCAAAACCACACATTGCACACGCTCCACGAAGACCGCGAGGTTGTGCGGCTGGGCGAAAGCGTCTTCGAGACGGGCATGATTTCGCCGGACGCGATGGCGAATACGATTCGCGCGTTGAAGAGATTCCAGAAGGCCGTACAGGCGCACGTTGTGGATCGCGTGCGCGTGGTGGCGACCTCGGCCATGCGCGATGCGCGCAACGCGGCGGCCTTCATCGCGTGGGTGAAGTCCTCCACAGGGTGGGATGTCGACGTGATCTCCGGCCTCGAAGAGGGACGCCTGATTCACCTCGGCGTGGTGACGCACGAGCCCGGAGCCCGCGGGCGATGTCTGATGATAGATCTGGGCGGCGGCTCCTGCGAGGTCACACTCTCCGAGGACGGACGTATTCGGGAGATCGTCTCCATGCCGCTTGGCGCGGTGCGTTTGCAGCAGGAGTTTCTTCGGAATGATCCGCCGACGCGCGAAGATCTTCATCGCTTGCAGAGTTTCATCGATCGCGAGATTGCACGCGCACAACGCAAGCTCGGTGAACCAAAGGTCGCGCTGGTGGTCGCTACCTCCGGCACGGCGGCGGCTCTGACGGAAGCAGTCGGCGCGCCTCAGTTCGTGCCCGGTGCAAAGCCAGTCGCAAAAAAATCGGCGGTCAAGAAGTCGGCACTCAAGAAGGTTTTGAAGAAGCCGGCCAAGTTGCAGCCCCTCTCCGCGACCGCGCTACAGATACGCACAGTGGCAAGCAAACTGGCCAAGATGACCAATGTGGAGCGCATTGCCATTCCCGGTATCGGGCCGAAGCGTGGGGACATCATCGTCGGCGGTGCTCTTGTGTTTGCCACGCTGATGGAGCGTCTCAATCTGGCAGCGATTCGCTATTCCACGCTGGGCCTGCGCGACGGAATGCTTGCACAGATGCTCGCCGATACGGATATGCGGGCTTCTGTTCATCGCGCGGTGGAAGAGGAGCGCTGGTCCGGCGTTCTGCGCGTGGCGAAGCGATACGGCGTCGATCCGAAGAAGTATGAGCCGGTACGCGCCGATGCGGTGAAGCTCTTCGATCTGTTAGCCCGTGTGCATGAACTGCCGGATGAGTATCGCTTCTGGCTCGCTTCCGCAGCCGTGATGCACGATGTCGGCAAGTTTATGAATCACCAGGGCCATCACCGGCACACGCAGTACATCATTGCGAACTCTGAGATCTTCGGATTTTCGCCGGTGCAGCGTGCGATTGTTTCGGCCATCGCACGTTACCTGGGAAAGAGCCGACCGGACGCCGAAGACCGTCCGATGCGCTTCGTTCCGCCAGAGGAGCATCTGCACGTGCGGCGCGCGATTGTGCTTCTGCGGCTGGCTGTCGCGCTCAACCAGGACCGCGTGAATGACACGCTGCGGATTGCCGCAAAGATTTATCCGAAGCGGGTCGTGCTCGAACTTCGCACGACGCGTGGCAATGCCGAACTCGAGTCCTGGTCGGCGCGGAAGGAATCCGCTTACTTCCGCGAGGTCTTCCGGCGCGAACTCTTGGTCGAAGTGGCATAGAGCGCGCGGACCATACGTGGCTCCATCAGCCACTGCAGCGTTGGCCCGTTCTGTCCCACTGCGCGGTCGGTGCTGATCTTTGCGATGGAACCCTTGCGCATGCGAATGGCGGCGGGCTTTCCAATGCGGCCTCCACCAGTCAGAAGCCGACCGATGAAGGCGGGAAGATTCGGATTGTGACCCACGAGCAGGACATTTTCCTCGTGCGAGCAGGTTGCGAGGAGCTTCTCAAACGCCTCGTAGTTTGCGGCTGGAGAGAGCCCTTCCGACAAGACGATGCGCTGTTCGTAGCCGGTCTCCGTACCTACGAGGGATGCCGTTTGGACAGCCCGCTTTAGGGGGCTGGAGATTACGACGTCGAAGTTGATCTTAAGCGCCGTCAAAGCGTGCCCCAACAGAAGGCAGTGGCGCTTTCCGTCTTTATCCAGAGGCCGTTTTACGTCCAGAACGGGATTGGCGCGACGAGTTCCAGCGCTGGCATGTCGAAGAATGTACAAAGTCATAGCTCTATCAGTCTATCGAACGCGCATAGTAGGCCGGAGCACCCACATCTCCGCGACGAGGATGCCTCTGAGGCGAGGCACGCTTTGCAGGCAGTGAAACCCGGCTTCTTCCAGTGCCTGACGCCACGGAGGAAGCTGCTGGATGCGCAGGCCCGTCAGAACGCGAAACGCAAGGTAGAGCGAGCGGACGAGTAGACGCGCTGGCCAGCGCAGGATGCCTGCGGGGATGTCGAAGTCCGAGATGAGCCAGCGTGCGTTGGGTGCGCTGTTCGCCGCGATCCGAAGAGCGAGCGTTTCGACATCGTTGGTGGAGAGGCAGTCGAGAAAGAAGTGGGTTGCGATGAGATCGTATGGACCGTGTAGATGAAAGCGCATGGCATCGATGCAGTGTGTATGCACGCGCTCCGAAGCGCAGCGGGTGGAGAGGAGGCGAAGCATTTCGGCACTCTGGTCCACTGCATCCACGAGGACTTCGGGAGAAGAGGCGAGCAGTGCTGCGGTGAAGCGTCCGTCGCCGTCGCCCAGCACCAGCGCTCGCTGTGCCTCTTCTGCGGAAGATAAGAACTCGAAGCGGCAGCGCGAAAGAAGGGGACCAAACGTTGCATACTCCGACCATCGGTAGAGGCGTGCGACGCGATCGAATCCCTTCACCGCAGCGTCGCCGCGTGAAGATGAGGCAGAAAGGTGAGAAAGTGCGCAAACGTCTGCTGCCGTAGCGCGGGCATGGTCGCGATCAAAGCGACCGGCGTGAGCAGAACGGCGTCGGCGAGTACGCGCATACGCAGGCGAGGGCCTTTGACGCCCCAACTCAAATCCGCCGCCCAAAGTGCTATGGCCGATGCTGCTGCCGCACAGGCTATGGAAGAAGGTCCGATGAGAAAGTAGAGCAGGCCAGCTCCGAGAACGATCACGGTGCATAAAACGCGGAGGTTGCGGACGGCCCATGCGGTCATAGGGTGGGGCTGCATATCGTCTTCCCAGCGGGCGATCGCAACGCAGTTGGTCCAGCAGAGCAGCGCAAAGAGCGATCCTCCGGCCAGCAGAGGAGTCGCGCCCACGCGGATGCCTGCGGGCATGGCGCACGCAGCGGCGAAGAAAAGCGCAACGACAAACTCCTTCGGTAGACGAAGGGAGGTCCGATGGATGAGGAACAGATACGCCGCAAGTGGAATGCCGAGCAGCATCCACGCAGAGCGGATGTTGCCTGGGAGAGCCAAAACGATCCAGGATTCGATTGGCAGCGTGAGTCCAAGCACCAACACAAATCGACGCCAGTGCAGGCGGTGGAAGCGATGTCTGTCTTCCAGGGGAGACTCGCCGCGAAGGCTGTCGAGCAGGCGATCGAGGGCGTAGAGCATCCACACTGCGAGACCGAGGGCGGTGACCTCCGTCAAGGTGGGAGTGGCGTCGACGCTCCAACCCAGGAGACACGTCCAGACGACAGCCACCAAGGGTGCATCGAGACTGAGGAGGTGCCACATCTCCGGAAGGGAGTGTGACGGTGCGGTGGCTCTTCTATCGGCCAAAAAATCTCCAAAATGCGATGGACGCACTTTAAATAGGGGCAGCTGAAAAAGCCTTCCCCTTATAGATTATTTGGCTTCGGTCGAAAGAACCAGTTCGCTCCGGTCTGAGGCTTTTTCGCCTGTGCGCCAGAAAGTCGGATCGATGTCCGGGAAGATGCTATCCCGCTGTTCGATCTCCGCGAGTTGGACCTCTTCCGCTTCCGTGATCGCGCCGTCCTTTTCGAAGATCTGCCAGATCGATTTCACCAGCAGAAAATCGTTGTTGTGATTTGCGAAGCGCATTTCGGCATAATCACGCGCTGCCCTGGTGGTGATGAGGAACTGCCAGTCGGAGGACTCCAG
>JAHFTZ010000129.1 GCA_023265355.1 Terriglobus sp. | reverse complement strand
TGCTACCTTCTCTTGCCTCCCAGCACCGACTCAAGGAAATCCTGAGAATCTTCTTAAGAGATCGGTTCAATTTGGGAATACTTGAATCCCTCGAAGAATTAGGGGTATCCCCGCAAGAACACTTTTAGGTTCGAAAAAATTGGATGTTGCAATTCGCCTTTTATTCGCTAGAATCTTCGCATGGCTATCACGCGTCGGCAAAAAGAAGTCATCGACTTTCTTACAGGGTTCACGCAGAAGAACGGCTACTCCCCTTCCTACGAGGAGATCGCGCAGGGGCTGGGGCTTAACTCTCTGGCTACGGTGCATAAGCACGTGACCAATCTGCAGAACAAGGGCCTCTTGCAGCGGGCGCATAATCGCAGCCGGTCGATCGACGTTCTGGCGCCACGAACCGCCCGCCGTATGACGGACCGTCTTCCGCTCATGGGCCGGATCGCTGCTGGCAAGCCGGTCGAAGCCATTGAAAATGCAGAGAGTATCTCGCTTTCTGAGATCATCGGCAATCGCGAAGTTTTTGCCCTAGAAGTCCGTGGCGATTCTATGCGGGACGAACACATCGTGAACGGAGACTATGTACTGGTCGAACGCACAGCGACCGCGCGCCAGGGAGAGATTATCGTCGCCCTGGTAGATGGTTGCGATGCCACGCTCAAGCGTTTTTACCGCGAAGGCAACATGATCCGGCTTCAGCCCTCTAACGCGGAGATGGCACCGATTTACGCGGCCGCCGATAACGTGGTGATTCAGGGCAAAGTGCTCGGAATGCTTCGAAAATACGCCTGATCCCCTGCCCGGGAACCTTTCTTGAACGGGTTGCGTATCCTGCTGCATCTCACGCGGAGTATGAATGCGGGCATGGCACGGAAGCGCGGAACCAAACTTATCGTCATTCTCTCGATCGTGGCAGTGTTCGTCGTCGCCCTTGGCGTCTTCGGATATCGCATGGCGATGCAGCCGGCAAAGATCGATGCCGCGCAGATTGCAACCGTGGACCGTGGGGATATCGCACGTTCGGTCGTCGCTACAGGCAAGGTTCAGCCGATCAGTAAGGTCGAGGTAAAGTCAAAGGCCTCCGGTATCGTGGAAAAGCTCTCTACCGACATCAATCAGACCGTACACAAGGGGCAGATTCTTGCCCAACTCGATGAAGTGGAGATCCAGGCGCAGGTAGAAGCCGCCCGCGCGCAACTCGCCGGTGCGGAATCGAACGAACGCTCCTGCCAGGCGGCCATTGCGCTGGACCGCGTCAACGCTGAATCCCCCGACCTCCCCATGATCAGACACACGTATGAACGCACCGCCGCCATGTCGCGCGACGGTGTGATGTCCGCCCAGATGCTCGATGACTCCCATCAGAAATACGTGATCGCCATCAATACCCGCGATCGTGCGATGGCACAGATCACCATCGATGAAGCCAAACTCAAGCAGGCGCAGTCACAGGTCGCCCAAAGTCGCGCCAGCCTCCGTCAACTGGAAGAACAGCTCTCCTATACCACGATTACCTCGCCCATGGACGGTGTGGTCCTGTCCCGTGACGTCGAGGTTGGAAACGCGGTCAGTTCCATCCTCGTGATGGGATCCACTGCGACGCTGGTCATGACGCTCGGTGATATCTCTCAGGTCTACGTCCAGGGAAAAGTGGATGAGAGCGATATCGGCCACATCTATCTGGGGCAGCCAGCGCGCATCCGTGTCGAGAGCTTCAAGGACAAAACCTTCAGCGGCAAGGTCACAAAGATTGCACCGCTGGGCATTGAAAAAGATAACGTCACTACGTTTGAGGTGCGTGTCTCGATCGACAACCCGGGTGGTGATCTGAAGGCCAACATGACGGCAAACGCAGAGGTCCTGCTTGAAGAACATAAGAATGTCCTCTCCGTTCCGGAGCAGGCCGTTATTTACGACAAAGCCCGCAACGCTACGATCGAAGTTCCCTCGAAGGACGACAACACCGGACGTAAGAAGATGCCGGTCAAGGTTGGACTTTCCAATGGCGTGCGCACCGAAATCATCTCCGGCCTGAAGGCTGGCGACCGAGTCCTTCTCCAGCAGTAAGATCTTTTAAGGAGTTTCCCATGATGCCAACACTTCGCTCCCCTCTCGCAGTCCTGCTGTTTGCCGCTGCCGCCACGGTCGTCCTGCACGCGGAAGATTTTAGTCGGACGCTGCCCACATCGGGCACACCCCACGTCTCCGTGAACACGGGATCAGGTTATATCCATCTGGTTCCCGGATCTGCGAATGAGGTACGAATTACTGGTCACGTGCGCAAGGATAACTCCTGGCACTTCGGCGGGAATGACGATGACCGCATCCGACGCATCGTCTCCAATCCGCCGATCGAACAGACTGCGGAGGGCATCGTCATAGGCCGAAGCAACGACCGCGACCTCTACCAGCACATAAACATCGATTACGATGTGACGCTTCCGGCGAATGGTTCCATCGAAGCACGGAGCGGCTCCGGAGACGTTCGCGCACGGGGCTTCAACGGCCCGCTTGCCGCGCATACCGGGTCTGGCGACGTCGAGGCAGGCGAGATCGGTTCCAATGTACGGCTGGATACGGGATCGGGTTCTATCCGGGCCTCCAACATTCGTGGAGCTGCCATCGTACGTACAGGCTCCGGAGACATTGAACTCCGCCAGACAGCTCCGGGAGACGTTCGCGCCGAAACCGGGAGCGGTTCCATACGCTTACAGGGAGTAAACGGAGGGCTTCGAGCGACCACAGGATCCGGAGAGATCGACATTCAGGGCCAGATCGCGACGGACTGGCATGTCGATACCGGTTCTGGCAGCATTCGGATCGCTCTGGGCCGTGACGCGCACTTTGGCGTAGAAGCATCGACAGGCTCCGGAACCGTACATACCGAACAACAGATCATGATGCGCGGTAGCCTGAATCCGCATCGCGTCACCGGTTCGGTAAACGGCGGTGGACCGATCCTGCACCTGCAGACCGGCTCGGGAGACATTCAGATCCGCTAGGCTTCTCGTAAACTGGCGACATGGAATCTGCTTTTCTCGCAACCGACCTGCGTCTTCTTGTCTTCGATCTGGACGGAACTCTGATCGACTCGCAGGTTGACCTTGTCAACTCCGTCAATGCGACGCTGGAGGCGTTTCACCTCCAGCCGTTGGACCACCCGACGGTGGCAACTTACATCGGCGACGGTGCCGCCGTGCTGATCCGCGGTGCACTCGCGCAAGCGAACGGTGCGCCTCCGGAAGAAGACTTCGCTTCACATGCACTTGAGTATTTCCTCGAATACTACAAAGTCCACAAGCTGGACTTCACCTATGTCTACGATGGTGTCTTCGCATCTCTGCGTGCCATACGCAGAGCGCTGCCTGACCTGCCCATGGCGATTCTGACGAACAAGCCCTTTCGCCCTTCCCGCGCAATCTGCGACGCGCTTCAGCTTTCTCCCTTCTTCTTCCAGAACTACGGTGGAGACAGCTTTATCAATAAGAAGCCAGATCCGGAGGGCTTCTTCCAGCTAATGGAAGAAGCGTCAGCCCTAACAGGGTTGCCCATCCAAGCGTCACAGACGATCATGATCGGGGACTCTGGTGTGGATATTGCAACAGCGAAAGCAGCGGGAGCACGGTCCATTGGATGCCAATACGGGCTCTCCCCAAACTCCGTCGTAGCGGCTGCGCCGGACGCCCTGGCGGAAACACCCCTCGATTGGGCTGCTCTGCTCGGAGTGCTGCTTGAGCAGGAGGGAGACTAGACCGAGCTCTCTTCCGCAGCCAGCATCGCTGAAGATCTTCCCGCTACGGTATCGCCCGCATCGGGCCGCAGTGCCAGGATCGCCGGGATTCCACCAAGCATCAACAGTCCCACTACCCAGAACGCGGCGTGAAACGCCCACAGGCGCTCCACCCCTCCGTCATAGCGCCATGCAACCAGACGGAGGATCATCGCTCCCAAACCTACGCCCACGCTGGTATTCAGTTGCTGCACCATGGCGAACATTGCCGATCCGGAGCTCATCCGGTCCTCTGGCAGATCCGCGAAACATAGCGTCGTCAACGAAGTGAGTTGCATGGACCTTCCCAGACCGCTGAGAAACAGGACCAGGAGAATCATCCAGTGCGGAGTTGTAGGAGAGAGCTGTGCGCAGGCAAAGAAGACCAAGGCAGTCAATGCGCCGGTTACGACCAGAACACGGCGAAAGCCATAGCGGCGCAGCAGCGGCGTAGTGAGAGGCTTCATCGCCAGGTTTCCCGCAAAGACCGCCACCACAAGCGAGCCCGCGGCGAATGCGCTCATACCAAAGCCCACCTGGAACATCAGCGGGAGAAGGAACGGTGTGACAAAGATTGCCATGCGGAACCATGAGCCACCGCTGATGACAGCGCGAAAGGTAGCCACCCTGAGCATGTCCAGGTGAAAGAGCGGCTCTTTCGCCCGTTGCAGGTGCCAGACCGCTCCGAAAGCGCTGCTCACCGCGAGCACTCCCAGGCCCGCGACGAGCGACCAGCGCACAGGACTCTTGCTGAAGAACTCCATCCACTGGATCAGGCTGAAACAGGCGACGCCCACCAGAACGAACCCCATCCAGTCGAAGGGCGCGGTTCTATGCCGCTTCTCATCGCGAACCAGAATGAACGTGCAGATGAGAAGGATGAGGCCGATGGGTACGTTCAGAAGAAACATCCATCGCCAGTTGAAGTAGGTCGTAATCCACCCGCCGAGCGGTGGTCCCAGAATCGGCGCGACCAGGGCGGGCCAGACGGTGTACGCAACCGTCCGCATGATTTGATGCTTGGGCGTCTCCCGCACCGTCATCAGGCGGCCAACGGGCACCATCATCGATCCGCCAAATCCCTGCACTACGCGTGCCAGAGTGAATTGCGTCAGCGTATGGCAGGAGCCGCACCATACCGATGCCAGCGTGAAGATCGCAATCGCCGAGGAAAAGACCTTACGCGTTCCGAAGCGGTCTGCCATCCATCCGCTGATCGGAATGAAGACTGCCAGAGCCAGAAGATACGACGTGACGCCGATGTTCACATCCACGACGCTCGTACGGAAGCTTGCCGCCATGGCCGGAAGACCGGTAGCAATGATCGTTCCGTCCAGGTTCTCCATGAACAGCGCGCCCGCCACCAATATTGCGATCGCAAACGACCGCCTGGAAAGTCCACCCGGGCTCATCTCTTCATCTTCGCATCTGTGCTCGACTCAGGCCAAGGCGGAGGCTGCCGGTTCGAAGCGAAATAGCGTAGCCAGGTCGTTGCGACCCAGGCTGCAAATTTCTTTGGATTGCGGAGATCGTACCATCGGCGAAGAGTTGCGCCACATTTAAAAATCTTCCGTCCATCCCTTATCCTATAAGGATGGACTTTCAGCTCGCCACCGACTACACCCCTCAGGGCGATCAGCCCCGCGCCATCAAGGAACTGACTACCGGTTTGAGCGATGGCGAAAAGCACCAGGTGCTTCTTGGCGTCACGGGCTCCGGCAAGACCTTCACCATGGCCAAGGTCATCCAGCAGGTTAACCGCCCGGCGCTGGTGCTAGCGCACAACAAGACCCTCGCGGCGCAGCTCTATCAGGAGTTCAAGGCGTTCTTTCCGAACAACGCGGTGGAGTACTTCGTCTCCTACTACGACTACTACCAGCCCGAGGCATACATTCCCTCCGGCGATCTATATATCGAGAAAGAATCGACCATCAACGAGGAGCTGGACAAGCTGCGGCTCTCGGCAACGCGCTCCCTCTTCGAACGCAGGGACTGCATCATCGTCTCCTCCGTCTCCTGCATCTACGGTCTCGGTTCGCCAGAGGCCTACTACGGCATGCTTCTTCTGCTGGAAAAAGGCCAGAAGATCAAGCGCGAAGACATAACCCGCCGACTCGTAGAAATCCTCTACGAACGCAACGACAACGACTTCCGCCGAGGCACCTTCCGCGTTCGCGGCGATGTCATTGAGATCTATCCGACCTACGACGAAAATGCCTTTCGCATTGAACTCTTCGGCGACGAGATCGATAACCTCTCGCAGATCGATCCACTCTTCGGGACCGTGAAGCAGAAGTACTCTCGCCTTCCTATCTATCCGAAAAGCCATTACGTCGTGCAACCCGAGCGCAAAGCCTCCGCTACGGAGTCCATCCTGCACGAGCTTTCGGAGTGGGAGGCACAACTGGAAAAAGAAGGCCGCATGATGGAAGCGAACCGCATCCATCAGCGCACGCGCTTCGATCTGGAGATGATCAAGTCTGTCGGTTACTGCCACGGCATTGAAAACTACTCGCGTCATATGTCGGGCCGTCTCCCCGGCGAGCCACCACCGACGCTGCTCGACTACTTCCCTCGCGACTTCCTGATCTTCATCGACGAGTCGCACGTAACGGTTCCGCAGCTTCACGGCATGTGGCACGGCGATCGCTCACGTAAGGGCAACTTAGTGGACTACGGCTTCCGCCTTCCCTCGGCGATGGATAATCGCCCCCTTAAGTTCGACGAGTTCGAAAACCGCACTGGCCAGATTATCTACGTCTCTGCCACTCCGGGTGCGTACGAACTGACGAAATCAGCTGGCGTTGTGGTGGAGCAGATTATTCGGCCAACCGGTCTGATCGATCCCCCTATTGAGATCCGTCCCATCAAGGGCCAGATCGACGATCTTCTCGCAGAAATCCGCGAGCGTTCCGCCAAGAACGAACGTGTCTTGGTTACAACGCTGACCAAGCGCATGGCCGAAGACCTCGCGGGCTACTACACCGAAGTGGGCGTGAAGTGCCGCTACATGCACTCGGAGATTGAGACCCTGGAGCGCGTCAAGCTTCTTCGCGATCTTCGCAAGGGCGAGTACGACGTCCTCATCGGCATCAACTTGTTGCGTGAAGGCCTCGATCTTCCGGAA
>JAHFTZ010000128.1 GCA_023265355.1 Terriglobus sp. | reverse complement strand
CAGAAGAACGAACTCACGCGCGCGCCGGAAGTGACCGGTGTGACGTTATGCAGGCTCGTCGAGGGATAGAGCACCATATGCCCCGCAGGGAGCTTCACGCCCTGCACGCCGTAGTTATCCTCAATCACCAACTCGCCGCCCTCGTACTCTTCAGGCTCGCTCAGGAAGAGCGTCACGGAGAGATCGGTCCGCACGTAGTGTCCCGTGCCGGGGATGCGGCGCACAGAGTTGTCCACGTGGTTGCCGAAGGACTGGCCACCAGCGTAGCGATTGAAAAGTGGTGGAAAAATCTTGAGCGGAAGTGCAGCAGCGACAAACAGAGGAGACGTCTCGAGCGCCTGCAGGATCTTCCCGCCAAGCTCAATCGCTACCGGATTGTTCTCCGGTAACTGCATGTTGTTTTTTACAAGTGCGGACTGGTATCCAGCCGTGACTTTGCCGTCGATCCACTCGGTGTTGTCGAGCGCCTGGCGGAATCGGGCGACCTCTTCCTTGCTCAAAATTTCAGGGACTGCTATCAGCACTGGAGACCTCTACGAAAAGAAATGATGGTGACGGTTCCGAATCTTTTTACTGCCACTGGGACAGCGAGACAAAACATCATGCAGAAGGATCCGCCATCAGGTTCTCGGCGAATGTCTTCAGAGCCGGACTGTGTGAGCGAGAGAGGAAGTCCTTCATCTTTGCGAGGAACGCAGGCGTTGCGGTCTGCGGAACCTTCTTGAGCCAATGTAAAGCGCTGACGATCTCGCCTTCCTGCGCCAGCATGCGTGCGAAGTTGAACTGGCCGCGAAAATCTCCGGCGACGGCGGAGGCGCGATAATACTCGCGTGCAGCTGTACGGTCCTGCTGTACTTCCCATCCGTCTTCGTAAAAACCTCCGAGCAGATTCATGGATTTTGCATGCTGAAGTTCGGCGGCTTTACGAAGCCAGTACAGCGCCTCCGCCCGGTCCTGCGGCACACCGCTTCCAAGGATCAGCAAGGTGGCGAGGTTGTACATGCCCCAGTCTGAGCCGCGCTCTGCGGCTTTCCTGAACCATGGCGATGCAAGGTGAGGACTGGCTGGTACACCCCAGCCCTGATCGAGACAGCGACCCACCATGTTGATCGCCATCACATCTCCACTTCGCGCCGCGCGCTCAAAGAAGTTCAGCGCGAGAGTCGGATTGCGTGCGACCAGCTTTCCATCGAGCAGCATCTGCCCATAGAGAGCCTGGGCCTCGCGCACGCCGCGTTCTGCCGCGGCGCGCACGAGTTCCAACGTTTTTTGTTCCTGTTCAGTCATTGCAGTTAGAAGCGGTAGCTAAGCGTGGCACGTCCCTGCCGTCCCGGAGCTAACTGCGCAAAGTGCGTCGTGTAGGCCTGGAGGAAGTACGTCTTGTCGCCGACGTTCTGCAGGTTGGCCTGGAGATCGACGTGCTTGTTGAAGTGATAGGAACCGAAGAGATCGACACGTCCATAGGCGCCAACCCACTTCGGAGCGGTCGGTGAGTCGTTGCCGAAGACCTTGCCCGTGGCATACACACCACCACCGATGCTGAGTCTGCGATTCACCTGGTAGTAGCTGGTGAAGGCCAGGCTGTGCTCGGGAGTATTCGGAAAGCGACGGCCGTTCATCAGGCCCGCTGCAGCGCCAGCGCCACCCGCGTCCACAAGAATTGCACTCATGAACGTGTAGCCGCCGAAGACCTGCCACTTGCTCGTGAGATAACCGGAGATGCCCGTGTCCAGACCGCGATTTCGGCGCTTACCTACCGCAGCAATCGAGCTGTCTGCCAGAGTGATACGGACATTTTGGGTGTCCTGCTGGAAGTAGGCTGCAGTCACAAGGGCTTTGGTGCTAAAGAGCTCCCACTTGACGCCGACTTCTTCCGAGCGCGTCTTCTCAGGTGGCAGAGCTTGGTTGACGATCGAGGTGATCGCGCTTCCATCCTGTCCCTGCGAGAGTGCATTTCCGGGAGGCGTTGCCGCGCTGGAGACCGAACCATAGATGCTGGCGGCCTTCAGGGGTTTATAGACGATGCCAGCCTGGTAGTTCACCAGATCATTCACCGTGGTAAAGGAACAGGGCACGGCCGCCGTTGGCACGCATGTCACTGCGGCTCGATACGCCGAATTGTAGTGGTCATAGCGAATTCCAAGCGTCGCCTGCAGTTGCGGCAGGAACTGCATCGTGTCAAAGCCATAAAGCGAGCCAGTGATGGTGCGCTGTCTGGTGGGAGTAGTGCTCTTGATGATGTTGTTCGTGTAGTTGAGCGGGGCTGCGTTGGTTGTGCTGGTTACACCGGTCGAGACCGCACCGCGCCATGGATCGTTGGGCGTTGGATTGAACAGATCAATGCAGTAGAAGCCTCCTGCAGCCCCTGCACCCACTGGGCATCGGCTCGCACTCAAAAGCGTCCGTCCACCTCCCACGTTCGGCTCGGCATACACCGGCACGGTAAGACCGTAGGTTCCATTCCAGCTTCGTTCACGCGCAAACTCAAAACCGGTTGCGAAGTTATGCGTGATGGCACCCGTCTTCCCATGACCCGCGAGATCGGTCTGATCGATCGAGGTATCCACGACAGTATTACGCTGGAGCGCACGACGGTAGAGCAGGCCATAGTAGATGTTGCCCTGGCTGTCGTCTGCCATCGAATAGAGATAGTCCTGGTTGGACTTGCCGTAGCGGTAGCTATTGCGCAGCACCAGACCTTCCTTCAGATCGACCTCGACACGTCCAAAGGTGGTCTTCACCTTCTCGTAGCGGAAGTCACGGGAGGTGAGGCCGTAATACGCATTGCGGTTGATCACCAACGGCTGACCGTCACCGGCTTGAAAGACGCGCGCACGGCCGTCGGTGCGCGCAAAGAACGTGGGATTGTTATAAGGCATTCCCGGATCCGGCGTGCTGTTCGAGTTCAGATGGTAGTAGTTCGTAAAGATGCGTGTGCGGTTTCCGGCATTGAAGAGCAGGGAGGGAGCGACGCCGTAATTACTCGAGTGCAGAAAATCGCGGCCAGCGACACCGGTGTCCTGCGCCATGCCGTTCAGGCGACCATAGACCCCCTGCGCCAGCTTAGTATTGGCGTCCACCGTGCCGCGGAAGAGGTTTGCGCTGCCGGGGCTGAAGGTGACGGTACCGAAGCGCTCATGCCGGGCCATCTTGGAGTTAATATTGATGCTGCCGCCAGAGGCACCACGGCCAGCAAAGCCGCCGCTCGGCCCCTTGGCTACTTCAATCGAATCGACATCGAAGGTCTCGCGCGACTGCGAACCGATATCGCGAAGGTTGTCCACGAAGGTGCTCGACTGGGCATCGACGCCGCGAATAAATGGACGATCGCCAACAGGATTGCCGCCTTCGCCTGCACCGAAGGTGATGCCTGACACTGTACGGAGAGCGTCCACCAGGCTGTTCGATGCGGTGTTCTGGAGGACCACCTCTGGGATGATGGTGAGGGTCTGCGGCAGATCCCGCAGAGGAGCCGTGTACTTGATCGAAGGCAGATCGTTGGTCGTTACCGTGACAGACTGGTCGGCGGATCGCAGCTTCAAACCCACGCTCTCGGGTGAGTCGAAGGCAGCCACCACCTCCGTTCCCTTCAGAGCTTCGGTCAAAGCCTCCGCCAGGGTATGAACGCCCTTGACTCCGGGAGACGGAACCTCGCCGATGCGGTCGGAGGGAATTCTGATCTTTACGGTCGTGGCGGCCTCCAGTTGGGCCATTACCTCACTGATGGGACCTGCAGGCACATTGAAATCATGAACCACCTGGTCCGGCCTGACCTGTCCGGTGCCTTCAGAGAGCTTTTCAGAGTTTTCAGGCGCTTCGCCTGGGAGAGGTCCAACTTTGCCTTCAGCCGGTTTGGTCGCGGCATCGGCATGTAAAGTGCTGACCGCATAGATGGCCAGAGTTCCTGTGGTGACTAGGTTTGCCCGCAAACGGGAGAGAAAGTTACGATCGTTCTTCATTGATACGCTCCGAGAGATACCGGGCTGGTGAGCAACCGGTTCGTGTTAGCGCGAAGTCCCTCAACATTCGCAGCAGAGAAATGAAACAATCCAGAGAGCTCTCCGGATAATGGCAAATCAACTGCGACAAGATCAGTCCGATATGGATAATGTACACGATCAAAGACCGATCAGGTCGTATATCGAGAATTTTAATAAAAACGTCTCACGCACGAGGATTGGGTGGCAACGATGCGGCATACGTTTGAAACAGAGCAGTGGCTGCCCTACCCTTTGGAAGGCGTCTTCGCCTTCTTTGCGAACCCCGTCAACCTGCCGCCGCTTATGCCTGCGTGGCAGGATGCGCGCATCGAAGAAGCTGCGCTGAAGAGCCCGGGCGCGGCTCCGCCTTCCCCCTCTGGCGTGCAATATAGTTCCCCTGCCGCGGGAGCGGGAACGACCATGATCCTGAGTTTTCGTGCGATCCCAAAGGTGCCGATTCGGCTGAACTGGCACGCACGCATCACGGAGTTCGCCTGGAACGACCACTTCTGCGATGAGCAGGATCGAGGCCCCTTCGCCTATTGGAAACACTGCCACCGTGTCTCTTCGGAACTACGCGATGGCGTCGGAGGGACTTTGATTCGGGATGAGTTGGAGTATGCGTTCCCCGGCGGACCGATTGGGGACATTGCGAACGCGCTGGGTGGCCGCGCTCAGATCGAATCCATTTTCAAATACCGGCAGGAGCAGGCATACAAGCTGATGCCGAAGTTCCTGCAGATGACGGGAAGATGACGCCTCTAACGCGTGGCGAGATGAGCTTGCTGGATGGCCTGAAGATACGGCTGAGCCTGTAAGAGAGCTTCGTCTGCGGTGATGCCATACTTCTGGCGAAGGGCATCCACGCGGCCGTGCTCGATGAACTCATCCGGCCAGCCGATACGCACGACGGGCGTAGTGATTTCAAGCGCATTCATCGTTTCGAGGATGGCGGAACCGAAGCCTCCGGCGAGCACGTGATCTTCAAAGGTGATTACAAGACCGGCATCTTTCGTATAGCGTTCGACGGTGTGGCGATCGATCGGCTTGGCGAAGCGTGGATTGATGAGAGCAACCGAGAGCCCCTGCGCTTCGAGCCGCATGGCAGTCTCTTCCGCGAGATGGAAGAGCGCGCCAAGGCCGAAGATGGTCACGTCCGTTCCCTTCTTAACGACTTCCGCGACACCAATCTCAAGGGCGACCGGCTGGTCTTTGACTGGTTTTCCCGGGCCGATGCCGCGCGGATAGCGTATGGCCGAGGGGCCGTCGTGCAGCATGGCCGTGTACATCATGTCGGCGAGTTCGTCTTCGCTGCGCGGCACCATGTGGATGATGTTGGGGATCGAGCGCAGGTAGCTGATGTCGAAGAGGCCGTGATGCGTCGGTCCGTCGTCTCCGGAAAGGCCGCCGCGATCCATGCAGAAGACGACCGGCAGGTTCTGCAGGGCGACATCGTGAACGATCGGGTCAAACGCACGCTGCAGGAAGGTGGAATAGATCGCGCAGAAGGGCCGGTAGCCCTTGGTCGCCATGCCCGCGGCGAAGATCACGGCATGCTCTTCCGCGATGCCGACATCGAAGTAGCGCTTCGGATGCAGGGGACGGAAGAGATCCAGAGCCGTGCCGTTAGGCATGGCTGCGGTGATCGCAACGACCTTGTCGTTCGCGGTCGCGAGCTTTGAAAGGGTCTCCGCGAAGATCTCGGAGTAGGTTTTCTGTCCGGCAGCGGTGGTTTCGCCGGTCTCAGGATCGTAGGGTCCAAGGCCGTGGAACTTCTTCTGCTTGTCGAGCGCGGGCTGAAAGCCGCGGCCTTTCTGCTTGATGGCGTGCAGAATGACGGGCTTGTTCTGTTGCTTGAGAAATTTGAAGGTGTCGATCAGGAGCGGGAGGTCATGGCCGTCGATGGGGCCGTAGTAGCTCAGGCCAAACTCTTCAAAGAGCATCGAGGGACCGAGAAGGCCTTTGACGGACTCCTCCGCTTTCCGCGCGACGTGCGAGACAGCTTTGCCCCCGAAGCGGGCGATGAACTCCCCGGCGCGATCGTGAAGATATTTGAAGCTCGGATGCGTCACGATCTTGTGGAAGTAAGAGGCAATTGCGCCGACGTTCTTGTCGATGGACCAAGCGTTGTCGTTGAGGATGATGATCATCCGCTTGGTCTGTGCGGCGATGTTGTTGAGCGCCTCAAAGGAGATGCCGTTGGTGAAGGCAGCGTCGCCGGCGAGGGCGACGATATGTTCATTGCCGCCGGACATATCCCGTGCGACGGCCATGCCGAGGGCGGCGGAGAGCGCCGTGCCTGCGTGGCCCGCGCCAAAGCTGTCGTGCTCGCTTTCGGTGCGGAGCATGAAGCCGTTCAGACCGCCAGGTTGGCGGATGGTGTCAAAGCGGTTTTCGCGGCCAGTGAGAAGCTTATGAACATAGGCCTGATGCGAGACATCGAAGACAAAGCTATCCTGCGGGGTGTCGAAGACGTAGTGCATCGCAATGGTGAGTTCCACAACGCCGAGGTTCGGCCCAATGTGACCACCGGTCTTGGAGACACCAAGGATGAGACGTTCGCGAATCTCTTCTGCCAACTCCACGAGTTGAGGAACCGTGAGCTTTTTGACGTCGGCGGGAGATTGGATTGTGGCGAGGTGGTTGCTCATCGTGCGTTACAGGTCCTCGGGCGTTGCGCCCTCTTGCAGCTTCAATCCTTCATTATATCAAGCGTTGGACGCCGATCGAATGAAGACGGGCCGCATGGCTGTTATTTTGGACACCGGCAAAGACGTTTATTCAGCCATCGCCTCACGGATGGCGGGAGACGGCGCTTTGAGGGCGAACTCGCCCTCCCATTGCGCGATGACGGCAGTTGCAAGCGAGTTCCCGACGACGCTGATCATGGTGCGTCCCATGTCCATCAGGGCGTCGACA
>JAHFTZ010000127.1 GCA_023265355.1 Terriglobus sp. | reverse complement strand
CATGGCTCTTAAGTTCTCGCATGCCTTCGGCGCGAAGACTATCCAGTTCACCACCTCGCCCGGCAAGATTGCAGATGCAAAGGCGCTCGGCGCGGATGACGTGGTCGTCTCGAAGAATGCGGACGAGATGGCGAAGCATGCCGGTACCTTCGACTTCATTCTGGACTGCGTCTCGGCAGAGCACGATGTGAATGCTTATCTCGCACTTCTCAAGCGGGATGGTGCGCTTTGCCTCGTCGGTGCGCCTGAAAAGCCGATTGCAGTGGCAGCCTTTTCACTTATTGCGGGGCGTAAAGCTTTTGCAGGATCCACCATTGGCGGAATCCGCGAAACGCAGGAGATGCTGGATTTTTGTGCGGAGAAAGGAATCGTCTCTGACTTTGAGATGACGAGCTTCGACAAACTGGATGAGGCCTATGACCGTGTCCTTAAGAGCGATGTGAAGTACCGCTTCGTTCTGGATACCGCGACCCTGTAAGCGCAAGGGCGGCAAGACAAAAGCGCGGGGACGCGACGGCGTCCTCGCCTTTTATCGTTCTTCCGTAATCCGCAGGGTGTCTCCAGCGGCCAGATATTGTTTCCTGCGAAACCAGGCTTCCATCTTTTCGCGGAGCAGATCCAGCGGAACGCGATGGCCTACTTCCATCACGCCATCTGCGATCGGCAATGTGTCGTCAAAGATGGCGTTGTTGGTGAAATTTCGCATGGCGAAATTGTCGATCCAGCTTACCGGACACGGGATCGCCTCGCTCTCCGGCGAAACGTATTCCACATGCAGAGTGCGTGCGAACACGACGGTTAGTCGACTGCGAGTTCGCCCAGCAGCGTCTCGGGTTTCACATTGGAATCGATCACCGGGAGGGAGGGCAGCAGCGCCGTGCTTCCCGCCTGGCGCACCACGGCTTCCACATTCTCCAGGACTTCCTCGACCGTCATCGTATAAATCTCGCGCCCGTTGTCATAGCCGTTTTCCACAATGGTCTTGAGGTACCGGCCTGCAGCCTGTGCGGCGGCGTAATCCGTGATGACGAAGCCCGTCCGTCGCTTCTGCTCAATCCATGCGGTGTTGGGCATGGCGATCCACATGGGCCGTCCGTTCACGGCAAAACGGATGTCGGTGGCGTCTGCGTGGCGTGTGGCAATGGCGACCATGGTCGCCTTCCAGGTGCAATGCAGATCTTCACCGGTCCAGCGGTCGGTCACATGGAAGTCTTCATACATGCTGTAAGCGTAATGGCAGGGAAGGACGGAGAGCAAGCGCCCTGGGCAAGTAGTTGCAAACCGTGTTGCTGGGCAAGGATTTGCGCTGGTAGACTTGAGGGGCTGCTGTGGTACGCGTTCCGGCTCGACCGGGATCGCCTCCGCCCTTCGAAGACCCCTCAAAATGGATCGAAGCAGACACTCTTTTGCAAGAAGGAACACCCGTGGAAACGCACATCCGTTCGGCCAAGCCAGACCTCGCACACACGCCCACCGTTGCGGACTGGGCCAACCAGAATCGCCAGAAGCTTGTCCTCGCGGTTTCGGCGCTGCTGGTTTTGATCCTCGTCGTGGTCGGTTCCGTCTTGATCTACAACGCCCGTTCCGCCAGCGCGCAGCGGCAGTTTGATGCCGCCATGCGCACCTACGAGTCGCCGGTCGCCTCGGAGGGACAGCCGGTTCCTCCCGGAACGAAGAGCTTCCCCTCCGATGCGGCGAAGGCCAAGCAGGCATACGGCGAATTTGCTGTCGTCGCCGATAAGTACGGCATGACCTCCGCAGGTCGCAACGCCAAGTACATGGCCGGAGTCACGGCTGCGGAGAGCGGACAGACCGCCACCGCCGAAAAGACGCTGAAGGAAGTCGCCTCCGGTTGGAACGGAGATACGGGTTCGCTCGCGAACCTTGCCCTTGCGCACCTCTATCGCCAGAGCGGACGCGATGCCGACGCGATTGCGATCTATAAACACCTCGCCGAGAAGCCGACGACCGTCGTCCCTGCAGGTCTGGCCCAGATGCAGCTTGCCGACCTCTATGAATCAGAGAACAAGCCTGCCGAAGCCAAGAAGATCTACGCGCAGCTGAAAGACAAGGACGCGAAGTCCGCTGCCGGCGAAATGGCCGCGCAGAAGCTCACCGGCGCACCGGTTCAGTAAGCATGCAGGACCTGGGACGGCTGTTTCTGGGAGCAGGATTACTCCTCTGCGTCCTCGGGGCAGCCGTTCTTCTCTTTGGCCGGATAGGCGTGCCACTCGGCCGCCTCCCTGGAGACATGAACTGGCGTGGCAAAGGATGGTCGGTCTCCTTCCCGCTCATGACGTCCATCCTGTTCAGTGTCGTCCTGTCGCTTTTGTTCTACCTCTTTGGCCGGATGCGCAGGTAACAAGACTCCCGCCCCGCTGCTAGACTTTCCTTTGCTATGGCTGCTGACGAATCCACGCCGACTTCTCTGGCCGCGTTTCACAAGCGCCCGCGAAAAGCCGCGTCCGTTCGCCAACCCGCACCTGCGGACGTCCAGGGGCAACTTGGTCTTCTCTTTCTCGAACAGGCCGAACCCCTGCAAAAAATTGCCAAAATCGATGCGCCTAAAAAGGAGCGCAAGGTCTGGACCGTGCGCTCACTTGTCGCGGATCTGCGTGGACACGTAGAAAAGGACTACTCCGACGAGTGGGTCGAAGGCGAGATCTCGAACTGCCGCTCAGCGCCCAGCGGACACGTCTATTTCACCCTGAAAGACGGCGATGCGCAGTTGCCGGTGGTTCTCTTTCGCAGGCAGGCGATGCTTCTGCGCTGGAAGCCGGAAGACGGACAATCGGTGCTGGTGCGCGGAAGCGTCTCTGTCTACGAGAGTCGCGGCCAGTTGCAACTCATCGCAGAGACGCTGGAGCCTCGCGGCGAAGGTGCCTTGCGCCTTGCCTACGAGCAACTGCGGCAGAAGCTCCTCGCCGAAGGTCTTTTCGACGCGGAACGCAAGCGCGCTCTTCCGCGTTTTCCCAAGACCATCGGCGTGATCACTTCGACGGCTGGCGCTGTACTCCGCGACATCGCCAACGTCTCCCGGCGACGGCACGCCTGCCTCAACCTGCTCATCTATCCGGCCCTGATGCAGGGCGCGGAGTCCGCAGACGAAGTGCGCGCAGGTATTGCCTACTTCAATTCGGAAGCGGCGCCGAAGGTCGATCTGATCCTCATCGCTCGTGGCGGCGGATCGACCGAAGACCTCTGGGGCTTCAACAATGAAGCCCTCGCTCGCAGCATCGCCGCGAGCGATCTTCCCGTCGTCTCCGCCATCGGACACGAGACCGACTTTACGATCGCGGACTTCGTTGCTGACCTGCGAGCTCCCACACCATCCGCCGCCGCCGAACTCATCACAGAGCACCAGCATCGCGTGGGGGAGCAAGTCGACTCGCTTGAAACCAGGTTGGAGCGCGCGATGCGCTATCAGCAGATGCACGCGCGCCAGAGCTTCGCCCGTCTGAACGCAGCGATCGCAGTCAGCCGCGTGGGCGTTGCCGTAGAGCGCCGCCAGCAGCACGTCGACGCCCTGCGTTTTCGCGCGGAGAGTGCGATATCCACTCTGCTCCAGCGGCAGACCGCCCTCGTCACTGGTGTGGAACACAGACTCGCGCGGCAGGATGCAGGGCGTCGCGTGGACGCGGACAGAAGACTGTTCACGCTTTTGGAGCAGAGACTCGGCGCGAGCATGATCGCTCCGCTGCAGCGCTTGCGCATGCACTTACGAACCGAAGACGCGCGTCTGCGCGCCTTGAGCCCGGAGTCCGTTCTGCGCCGCGGATACGCTTTGGTCTTCGACGTGCATGGAAGATTATTACGGAACGCTGCAGAGGTGCAGGATGGCGATGCCATCGTGGCACGGCTCGCGTCCGGCGAAATTAAAGCCCGCGTCACGGGGGACGAAGGAAACGCATGAGAAAGCTATTTGGAACCGACGGAATTCGTGGAGTGGCAGGCGTTGCTCCCCTGGATAAACGCACGATCTTTGCCATCGGTGTGGCCATGGCTCATCACGTCGCCAGCGACGGCACGCAGCCAAAGATCGTCCTCGGCATGGACACGCGCGAATCCAGCGAATGGATCGCAGCGACGATCACGGCAGGTCTTCGCAAGGGCGGAGCCGCTGTAGAAAGCGCGGGCGTGATTACCACACCGGCTATTGCTTTCCTCACGCGCGCACACGGCTTCAGCGCGGGCATCGTTATCTCTGCCTCGCACAATCCCTGGCAGGATAACGGCATCAAGGTCTTCGGCCCGGATGGATATAAGCTCGCGGACGCAACAGAGCTTGCGATCGAAGAAGAGATCTTCAAAATCCTCGCCTCCGATGTATTCGAAACGGAAGCCACACCGCCAGAGGTCGAAGAGTCCGATCGCGCCGAATATGTTCTGGCGCTGAAGGCCGCCGTCGATGGCCTCTCGCTCGATGGAAAGCGGGTCGTGATCGACTGCGCCAACGGTGCAGCTTCGTCCGTCGCGCCGCAACTCTTCCTCGGTCTGGGCGGCGAGATCCGCATTCACAACGCGAGCCCTGATGGTCGCAACATCAACGAGAACTGCGGTGCTCTGCATCCCGAAATCGTCGCAAAGATGGTTCTTGCGGAGAAGGCAGATCTTGGCATCACCTTCGATGGCGATGCCGACCGCGTGCTCTTCGCGGATGAGAACGGCAAGGTTGTCAACGGCGATGCTGTGATGCTCCTCGCCGCACGGGATCTAAAAGAACGCGGTCTGCTCCATGACGATCTCGTCGTTGCGACCACGATGAGCAATATGGGGCTCGAAGCCGCGCTGAAGCGCAGCGGCATCCGCATGGTGCGCGCCAACGTCGGCGACAAGTACGTGCTCGAACAGATGATAAAGACGGGCGCATCTTTGGGAGGAGAGCAGAGCGGCCACATTCTCTTCAGCGGCCGCTCCACCACCGGCGACGGTCTCCTCACCGCGCTCCTTCTACTGGACATCCTTCACCGCTCGAGGAAATCCCTTGCAGAACTTACAAGCGATCTCAAGGTCTTTCCGCAGGTGATTGTGAATGTGAAGGTCCGCGAGAAAAAAGCCCTCGACACCATTCCGACTGTGGTCTCCTCGATCTCCGCAGCAGAAGTAGACCTCGCGGAGAGCGGCCGCGTCGTCATTCGCTACTCGGGAACAGAAGCCCTGGCTCGCGTGATGATCGAAGCTGAAGACGAAGCCCTGATGCGGCAGCATGCCAACGCCATCGCAGCAGCGATTCAGACAGAACTGGGAATCTAGGCTTTAGTCACCGCGAAAGCTGTGAATCATGCGCCGGTCGCGCTTGGTGGGACGAACGCTCGGCTCGAAGTGAGCAAGAGCCTTCCGCTCTGCTGCGGCCTTGGCGCGCAGTTCGCGGCTTGCCTCTGTCTCTTCAAAAAGCGTCTGTGCGACCGCCGCCGGGCCACGCATCTCGCTCAGCAGAAGAACCTTTATCTCATACTCCCCGGCTGGGGAACTGATCCGAAGCATGTCGCCCACACGAACATCGCGTGCGGGTTTCGCAACATGGCCGTTCGACTGCACTCGGTTCAGTTCGCACGCACGCGCAGCGAGCGCGCGCGTCTTGAAGAAACGCGCCGCCCAAAGAAACTTGTCCATGCGGACGGATGTGGTGTTTTCGGACATTGTTTTTTGCTCGATAACGTTCGAGACTGAACCAGATTCTATCGCGACCGCGCCTCAGTTCGGTACGTACAGATTAAGGATGTGCTGGCCGTCGCTGCGATTGATCAGCCAGCGCAGATCTCCGTTCTTGAAATCAAGACCTTCGTATTCTCCGAAAAAGGGAGCTTGATGCAGTTTTCGTTCCTCGCCGTCTGCGAGACGCAGGCCGTACAGTCCGCCATAGTGCTCCACCAGATAAAGAAAGCCGCCGTTGTAGGTGACTCCCTGAATCAGGGCAATCGGTATCGGAAGCGGGATCGTACGCGTGAGTTGGAAGTTAGCCAGGGAATAGACGAAGAGCTTTGTGCCGTCGCAGTAAGAGGTGACCACGGCTTCATTCGTCTCCGGCAGAATCGTGATGCTGGATGTCTCGTGGTGATTCATCGTGATGTCGGTGAAGGAGAGGCGTTTGAGCGTCTGCGCGTCATAGACCACAATTGCGGCGCGAGAGGGCGGAGCGCCACAGCCCTGCCAGTTCTCCACGATGTCGTAGATTTTTCCAGCGTAATAGGCTCCATCACCCATATGGTTGGTGCCGTCAATCAGTGGACTGTAGTTCGCCGTGACCGGTGTGTTCTGTAGATAGGAGCTGCTCTTGAACAACGCTCCGGTATCGAAGAAGTAGTGCGCATCGGCGCCGTCCGTGGCATATCCCTGATGCACTCCGGTGTCAGCCGATTGACCGATCCAGGTGAAGCCGTTCACCCAGACTGGTAGAGGCGTCGGCGCGGGAACTGGTTTCGGATCTGGATCTGGATTGGGAGCTGGAGCTGGTGTCGGCGCAGGCCCCGGTACTGCAACCACCGGATTTCCGGTTTGTGGCACCACAGTAGCGCATGACGCGAAAGCGGAACAGTCGTCGACAATCCCCGATCCGCATCCAGCGAGGGGGAGCAAGAAGAGCAACCATGACCCGAGAAACCACGGGGCGGCGAAACGGGTGAGAACCATGACGCGGCAGACCTCAAGAGAAAGCAAACACACACAGCGACCACGCGCTGGGTGCTGCCCAGATAGAGCAAGGGATGCAGGTACTTCGGAACATCCAAAGCATACATCCATCGGCAGAGGGCCGCCACTTGTTCATCGGCTTTCCTGTCTGGCCAACATCCTTGCAGGAAAAGTCCGTGGGTTACATGCGTTCCAGGGAAAGGAAACGAGGCATCCGTTCCTTTACTGGCTTACTTCGAGACGGATCGCTTCCGGAGCCGCAATTTCTGCAGTGTC
>JAHFTZ010000126.1 GCA_023265355.1 Terriglobus sp. | reverse complement strand
AGATCGAGTTGTCGCCGTCTCCAATGATTCCGCCGTTGACGCAGCAGTCGTCAGTGTCCCCCAGGCGCACAAGCGATTTGGGATCGCTCACTGGAAGATTTTTCAGCAGCACGGCATCCACGACCGTCAGGATTGCGGAGTTCGCGCCGATGCCGAGCGCAAGCGTCAGCACCGCCGTAATCGTAAAGCCCGGAGACTTGCGCAACTGGCGCAGTGCGTAGCGAACGTCCGCAATCAGGGTCGAGATCATGCCTGTACCTCAGCCAGCAACCGGTTCAGCTCGCCCTCTGCGACGACCTTGCCATCGAAGAGATGAACCTGCCGTTCTGCGTGTGCCGCAAAGCGCGGATCGTGCGTCACCATGCAGATCGTTGCGCCCTCGGCGTGCAGCTCGGCAAGCAGCGTCATCACGGCTTCGCCGTTCTTGGAGTCGAGGTTACCGGTCGGTTCATCCGCCAGCAGGATCGAAGGCGATCCGGCAAGAGCACGGGCCACAGCCACACGCTGCTGTTGACCACCGGAGAGTTGCGCCGGGAAGTGGCGCATGCGATGCGCCATATTCACGCGCTCCAGTGCCTCTTGCACCCGACGCTTGCGCTCCGTCGCAGGCATTCCCGCGCGATAGGTCAAAGGAAGCTCGACGTTTTCCGCAACAGAGAGATCACCGATCAGGTTGAAGCTCTGAAAGATGAAGCCAATCTCCTGGTTACGGATGCGCGAGCGGTCGGCGAAGTTAAGATTCGCTACTTCCTTGCCGTTCAGCGTGTACCGTCCAGCGGTCGGTGTATCGAGAAGACCAATGATCGAGAGCAGCGTCGATTTGCCACAGCCCGACGGTCCGGACATGGCAACGTATTCGCCGCGTGCAATGTTAAGGTGAATGCCAGAGAGTGCGTGTGTCTCAATCTCGTCCGTATAGAAGACCTTCGTCATGCCCTCGATTTGAATCACGGAATCAGTTATGCTCATGCTCTTCTCCTTATTCCAGGCGGATCTTGTCTGTGTTGTCCCATCGGCTCATGTCGGACAGGATGACGGTATCGCCGTCCTGCAAACCTTCTACAACCTGAATGCTGTTGACGGACGCTCGGCCCACCTTCACCGGAACGCGAACCGCCGTCTTTCCATCAGGTCCCAGCTTGAAGAGCGTGATGGTGCTGTTCTCGTTGCCCGACGCCGGTCGACCGACATAGAGTACATCCGCCAGCCTGTCGAGGTTGATCGTTCCATCCACGCTCAGGTCAGGTCGGGCGCCCTGCGGCAGAGCGCCAGCTAGTTCTACGTCAACCGTCACCGTTCCGTTCAATACTGCGGGATCAATTCTCGAAACTTTTCCTTCGATCACACCGTTGTGGGTATCCACCTCGGCCGGCTGGCCGATCTGGATGTCGCGCGCCTGGGTCTCGGGAATCTTCAGACTGGCCTTCAACTGGTCGAGCTGAACCACCTTGGCCAGCGTTGTCCCCGGAGCAACGTGTTCTCCCACCTGGTGCGGCAGCTCCGATAGAACGCCGCTGATGCAAGCACGCACCGTAAGCGCTTCCAGCTGCTTCTGCTTCAGACCGAGCAGCGCCTGCGCCTGCTGCACCTTTGTCTGCTGCACGGCGAGTTGCGTCTCGATTGCCTTCTCATTCAACGAAAGGCGCTGTCCTTCAATGCCGTTGCGCGTTGTAAGCTCGTCAGCCTTGCCCTTTGAGGCGCTGTACGTGAGACCGCTGATGACTCCCAGGTCATAGAGCGACTTATCGGTCTTGGCCTGCAACTGGGCCTGAGAGTGATCCGCGCCCACTGTAGCGGCCGCAGCCTTCTGCGTCATCAGGTCACTCTGCAACTTCGCACGCGTGTTCACGTAGTCGGCCTGCGCGCCTTTAACCTGCAACTGCGCATCCAGCAGTTCCTGCTGCACCTGCGGATCAACAAGCTCCATCAGGACCGTGTCGGGCTCCACCTTCGCGCCAGGAAGCACGCGAATGCGAACGACTGTGGCTTCCGTCTCTGCCGGGATAAGGCGGATCTTGTCTTCGCGCGGAACCAGCGTGCCCGGCCCACGAACCTGTCGCAGTAGAGCGCCGCGCTTGACCGTATCCGTCCAGATGGTAGCGCGTTCTACGGTGGGCGAAGCGGGCTTCAGGCGAAGCACGATCACTGTGATAACTGCGAGCACAACCACTGCCGCAATCACATACAAGCGTTGCCGCTGGGTCTTTTTTTGTTTCAGGTCTGGTCGTGAGATATCCATCGCTGTCTATAGTTGCAGCCGAAGTGCCAAATATTCTCTCGACGAATCAGTCACTTACAACCAGCCTTCGTCCGAGCGGTGGCCGTTTCACAGAATGCGTGTCCATTTGCGGACACTTACAAATCGCCTCTTTCAAAACTTTTAATTTGCTCGTGGAACTTTTTCGGCGGCATCTTCGTTTCCTGTGGTGCAACCACACGTAAGTGTGTCATCTTGATGTGGTCACACCACAGGAGAGAACGATGGCAGACCAGAAGCTGGACCTATTGCAAGGAACGTTGGACCTGATGGTTCTGCAAACGTTGGAGACGATGGGCACACTGCACGGATACGGCATCGCCCGGCGCATCGAGCAGGTGAGCGGCGACGAAGTCCTTCTCAATCAGGGCACCATCTACGCCTCGCTGGTGCGTCTGCAACAGCAGGAACGCATCTCCGCCGAGTGGGGCACCTCCGACAACAACCGCAAGGCAAAGTTCTACGCGATCACCCGCAAGGGAAGGAAACAGCTTCAGCAGGACACCGCCTATTGGGGACGCCTCACCAGCGTGATGAACCGCGTGCTCGCCATGCAGGCAGAGGGGAGCGAATAACTCATGGACACCCTCCGTTACGCCCTCCATCGCCTCGCCTCATTCTTTCGTAAGAAGCCGCTCGATCAGGATCTCGATGCGGAGATGGCAGCGCACCTCGAGTTCGCAGTCGAGGAAAACATCCAGCGCGGTCTTACACCACAAGAGGCTCGCCGCCAGGCGCTCATCCGCTTCGGCGGTGTCGAACAAGCCAAACAACACCATAGGGAGACACGCGGTATGCCTTCACTCGATATTCTTCTGCAGGACCTTCGCTTCGCCTTCCGCACCCTGAAGAAAGATCGCGGCTTTACCATTGTCGCCATCCTCATCCTCGCACTTGGCATCGGCGCGAACGTCACCGTCTTCAGCGTCGTCAACACACTTCTGCTTCGCCCGCTTCCCTTCACCGATCCGGCACGCCTGGTCTGGATGGAGCAAGCCGACGCCAAGGGACTCTCCGGCGCGACCTACTCCGTCGACGCCTTCGAGGAGTTCCGCCAGCAGAATCATTCCTTCGAAGACGTAACGGCTTACGTGCCGTTTTACGGCACCAGCGATTACAAACTCACCGGCCATGGCCTGCCGCAGCCGGTCTCCGGTGTGCGCATCGCAGGAAGCTTCTTTCAGATCCTTGGTGTGCGGCCCGCACTCGGTCGTTTCTTCACCGAGAAAGAGAGTCTTCCCGGCAGCGCTCCGTTGGTCGTTCTCAGCAATGCCTACTGGCATCGGCAGTTCGCTGCGGATCCCACCATCGCTGGAAAGGCCATTAACATCAACGACAAACCTGTCACCGTCGTAGGTGTCATGCCAGAGAGTTTCGACTTCGGCGCGGTCTTCGATCCAGGTATGAAGATGGACATCCTTCTTCCGCAGGTGATGGACGAAATACGAGACGATGGAAACGTACTTTCGTTTATTGGACGATTGAAGCCCGGCTCAACACTGGCAACGGCTCAGGCGGAGTGGAACCTTATCGGTCCACGTCTGCATCACAATGCGCGCAATCCTGAGTGGAGCATCGGGTATACCGCGACCCTCAGCGGCCTGAAGGACCATGTCAGCGGCAAACTACGCCGGTCCCTCATCGTGCTCTGGTCTGCCGTCGGCATGGTCTTGTTGATCGTCTGCGTCAATCTTGCTAACCTTTTACTCGCTCGAGAAGCGACGCGAAAGAAAGAGTTCGCGCTGCGGAGCGCCCTCGGTGCAGGACGCGGTCGCCTCGTTCGCCAGATGGTGACAGAGAGTCTTGTCCTCGCTTTTTCAGGCTCCATCTTCGGCCTTGCACTCGCTTATGGCACTACAACTTGGCTCGCACACCAGGGTTCCATCGCCTTGCCTCTTCTGAGCAGCGTGCGTGTCGATACTGTCGCGCTCGCATGGGCACTCTTCCTCACCGTCATGGCGGCAGTCTTCTTCGGTCTGGTTCCCGCGTTGCGCTCCACGCGGAGCAACTTGCAGGAAGCTCTCAAAGAAAGCGGTCGTGGAGCCGGAGAAGGCCGCAAACAGGAGCGAATGCGCTCAATCCTTGTAATCAGCGAAGTAGCGCTGGCCTGCGTTCTCCTCGTTTGCGCCGGTCTACTGCTGCGCAGCTTTCTACACGTCCTCGATGTTGATCTGGGATTCCTGCCCAGCAGGGCAGGCTCTCTGCGAGCCGAATACAAATTGGGTGACATCCAGGGTCTGACCACAGCGTTGGCCTACCAGAGGCAAGGAGCGGCCATTCAGGCGATTGTGGAGCAAGTCAAAAATCTTCCCGGCGTGGAAGCCACCGGTGTAAGCGACATGCTTCCCCTGGATCGCAATCGAACATGGGGCTTATCTCCTAAGGGCAGCGAATATAAAAAAGGTGAGCATCACCCTGGGACCTTCGTATATATCACCTCTCCCGGATATCTGCAGGCCATGGGAATTCATCTTCGTGAGGGCCGCGATCTCAATTGGAGCGATCGTCCAGAAACGCAACAGGTCGTCATCATCAACAACGCCGCAGCGAAAAAATTCTGGCCCGGAGAGAGTGCCATCGGCAAGACCGCCATAGTCGGCGGAGAAAGAACCGTCATCGGCGTTGTCGACGATGTCCGAGAGACCGGCGTAGAAACCGCCGCAGCCTTCGAATCCTACATTCCGGTCACACAGGCGTTTGCAGTCGGCGCGGAACTCGTCGTGCGCTCAAAGCTTCCACCTGAAGTCCTCGCGCCCAGCATCCTGAAGGCCCTCAGGCAGATCAATCCCGACCAACCCGAGGTCGCCTTCCGTCCCATCCAGGCCCTCGTCGACCGGTCCACCTCGCCCCGCCGCTTCTTCATGATCCTCGTCGCTGCCTTCGCCGGTCTCGGTCTGGTGCTCGCCTCCCTCGGCATCTATGGCGTCATCTCCTATTCCGTCACACAGCGAACGCAGGAGATCGGTATCCGCATGGCGCTCGGTGCTTCTCTGCAGAAGGTGCGCGGCGATGTCATGGCCTCTACCCTGAAGCTCGTCGGCTTAGGTGTCGTCGTAGGAAGCATAGCTGCCCTGCTCGCCGCCAACGGCATCTCCTCGCTTCTCTACGGCACAGAGCCCGGAGATCCAAGAATCTACTTTGGCGTCCTGATTCTCCTACTCAGCGTCGCCACCCTGGCTGGCTATCTCCCCGCCAGACGGGCCTCGCGCATCGATCCGATGGTCGCGCTGCGGAACGAATAGCGTTGCACGATGGGTCCACGGTTCAACCCGGCGATAAGGAAGCCGCCAACACTTCGGTCATTGGCCCGAAGCAGCACGGTCCTCTCAACCCGCCAAGACCGTCATCTCGACCGAAGTGGAGAGATCTGCTTTTTTGTAATCGCGCAAAGCGCGATCCGATGCGCCTTCGGCACCTCAGTAAAAGCAGATTTCGCCGCTCCCCTTCGCTTCGATCTGTCGGGAGCCGCAAGAATGTATCCTTTTCTAAACACTCCTCCTGAGGACATCGCTTGCTCGCACGCGCCGAACGTTACTTTGAGTTTTCACGCCTCGGCACCACCTGGCGGACGGAGATCCTCGCCGGTCTGACCACCTTCATCACGATGGCGTACATCGTCTTCGTGAATCCCGCGATCCTCTCCAAAACCGGGATGCCCATCGCGGCAGTCACAGCCGCGACATGTCTCTGCGCAGGTTTCGGCTCGATCCTCATGGGCGTGATTGCGCGTTATCCCATCGCGCTCGCGCCGGGCATGGGATTGAACGCCTACTTCACGTATACGGTCTGCCTCAAAATGCACATCCCCTGGCAGACGGCCCTTGGCGCGGTCTTTCTCTCCGGCGTGATCTTTCTTTTACTCACCCTGGGCGGCATCCGGCAATTGCTCGTAGAAGCCATCCCCCGCGAACTGCACGCCGCAGTCGCAGGAGGCGTCGGTCTCTTCATCGCCTTCATCGGCCTCACCGAAGCAGGCATCATCGTCAAAGATCCCAACACCGCCGTAACACTAGGGAACCTGAGATCTCCCGACACCGCACTCGCTCTCTTTGGCTTGCTCCTCATTGCACTGCTGCAGATCTTTCGCGTACGCGCTTCGATCCTCATCGGCATCATGGGAACCATGTTGACAGGCTTCGTCCTCGGTCGTGTTCACTGGATGCCGACGCACTATCGTCTCTCCGACATCACCGCAACAGCTTTCAAACTCGACATTCGCGGTGCGCTGCACGTCGGCGCCTTCGAGATCATCTTCGTCTTTCTCTTCGTCGATCTCTTCGACAACATCGGAACCCTCGTCGCTGTCTCGAAGAAGGCAGGCCTGATCACAGACGACGCTCGCATCCCACGACTCTCGCGCATCTTCTTCGCCGACGCCACGGCGACCATCGCAGGTTCGCTCGCAGGCACCAGCACCGTCTGCTCCTACATCGAGTCTTCAGCGGGAGTCGCAGCAGGCGGAAGAAGCGGCGTCCCAGCCATTGTGACCGGCATCTGCTTCCTCATATCACTGTTTGTAGCTCCGCTCGTCGGGGCGATCCCCACCTCTGCCACCGCGCCAGCGCTCATCATCGTGGGCGCACTCATGCTTGGATCAATCTCGGAAATCGAGTGGACCGATCCACTGATCGCCTTCCCTGCGTTTCTCACGCTGGT
>JAHFTZ010000125.1:1434-6916 GCA_023265355.1 Terriglobus sp. | reverse complement strand
TTCGAGCAATGGAGAGTCTTCCCGACGGGCGGTCCCTGCTTTATGTCCCTTCGGTCTTTGCGGTGGCTGGATACGGGGTGCGGAAGAGACCTGTGCTTGAGGACTTGATGCCGCCTGCGTAGGTTGCAGGGATGCGGTGGTTTTTTCCGGCGCGGCGGCATGATGATGTTTCATTCGGAAGAGATCTGGAACAAACAGTGCTACAGCGAAGAGACCTGCAAAGGCTGCTCCGAATGCGAAGTATCTTGTCCGAGACAGAGAGAGCCATGCGGACGAGCTTTTACGTTGAGAGTGTGTGGCCTCCTGCCGCTGGAGTGTTCTTAGAATGCGAAGATCCATATCTGAAGGCGCCTCAGCGTTGCGCAGAGCTGCGAGGATTTTTTCGACCGCTTCTTCCGAGGGGTTCATCTTCTCTCTCCTTTCTCAAGTCGATCTTTCAGGCGTGTGCGTGCGCGAAAGAGCAGGGCGCGCACGGCGGATTCGCTTCTTCCCATGACCTCCGCGATCTCTGCTGTCCCCAGTTCGTCGATGGCGGATAAGAGCAACGCGTGTCGTTCTGGTTTTGGCAAACGTTCGAGCTCGCGCAGTACAGACTGCATGCGTTGGGTCTCCTGCATGGCCTGATCGGCGGGCAGATTGCTTCCGGCGAGACTCTCGATGAAGAGTTCGTCCCATTGTTCGGGACGCACACGCCGCGTGCGATCGAGCGCGAGATTCCATGCGATGCGCACGAGCCATACGCGGAGATCTCGGACTGCGGGAAGTGAGCGACGATGCTGGAGGACGCGGACGAAGACGTCCTGCACTACATCTTCCGCCTCTGCTGGATTTCTCAGAATGGAGTGAGCGACGCGAAAGAGAAGCGTGGAGTATGCCTGTACGAGGACCGCGAGGTCGGCCTCCGACCACGCATCCTCCTTGATGGGAGACAACGCCAAGCTCCATCCCTCGATTGACCCCATATGTCCCTTCTAAGAGGACAGACGGGCGAGTTCGGATTCCGCTCGGATTTGTTTTTAGGCGTGTTTGCGGTCCAGAGCGTCGGCAGCGATCCAGCCCGACATCATCACCATGGGCATGCCGGGGCCGGGGTGGGCTGCACCGCCTGCGAGGTAGAGACCTTCGATCTCGCGGGAGACGTTGCTGGGCTTGAAGGCTCCTTGATACAAGCCGTGCGATGAGAGGCCGTAGATAGCTCCGTTCAGAACGCGGTAACGGTCGTGGATGTCCTGCGGTGTGAGCGCGTGTTCGAAGACGATGCGTTCTTCGATGTCGTGCAGGCCTGCGGTGCGCTTGAGCTTGTCGAGGATCACCTGACGATAGGCCGGGAGCATCTCCTTCCAGTTGTGGTGCGGACGCAGGTAGGGTGTGTGGACGAGAACATAGAGCGCGTCTCCACCGTGAGGCGCTGTTTCCGATTCGGTGCCGGTAGTGGAGGCCAGATAGCAGGTGGGGTCGGGCGCGGGTTCGCCGAGATCGTAGATGTGGTGGAACTCCTCGTGCGGATCGCGGGAGAAGACGAAGTTGTGATGGGCGAGATGCTCATATCGCTTGTTCAAACCGAGGTAGAGAACGACGCCGGAGCAGGCGGGTTCGTACTCGCGCTTGTGGTTGAAGTGCGTGGCCTGTTCACGCGGCAGCAGTTCGCGATAGGTGCGGACGGCATCTTCGTTACTCACGATCGCGTCGAAGGCGAAGTGCTCGCCGGTGGTGAGCGTGAGTCCTGTGACCTTATGTTCGTGCGTGGTGATCTGTGAGACGTCAGCGCTGGTGCGGTACTGCACGCCGAGTTCGCGGCCGAGTTTGATGAGCGCTTCGGGGATCGCGCGCGTTCCGCCCTTCGGATACCAGATGCCCTCCGAGGTTTGCATGTAGCCGATGGCGCAGAGGATCGCAGGCGAGTTGTCAGGAGAAGAGCCGACGTACTGGACGAAGTGATCGAGCATCTGCGCTGCGTTGGGGTCGGAGATGTATTCGCGGATGACGCCGGAGACGGACTTGCCGAGGCGCATCTGCATTACGTCTTTGAGGACCTTGATATCAAATGCCCCTTTGACCTCGAGCGTATCCATCATGGAACCGACGGGCTTCCAGAAGAAGAAGTTGTTGGAGATCTCGTGCAGCTTTTCAGAGAGCGCGAGCAGATCGGTATACTTCGCGCCCATGCCCGGCTTGATCTGGTCGAACGTGGCGGACATCGCTTCGGTGGAATCTTTGAGGTCGAGTACGGTGCCGTCTTCGAAGAAGCAGCGCCAGGCGGGATCGAGGCGCACCATGTCGAGGTAGTCTTCCAGGTTGCGGTTGGCTTCGGAGAAGATGCGGCGAAAGACCGAGGGCTGGATGAGGATGGTCGGTCCCATGTCGAAGCGGAAGCCTGCCTCGGAGAGCTGCGCCGCTTTGCCGCCGAGCCAGGGATTTTTTTCGAAGACGGAGACAGAGTGGCCACGGGCGGCGAGGACGACCGCGGCGGCGAGGCCGGCGAGGCCGGAGCCGATGATGGCTGTGTTTTGCTTGGGCATGCTTCCTCTTGGATGTTTGCTGGCGCTGGGGGAACGCTTCGCGTTCTTGAAAAGCAGATCCCTTCGCTACGGGACGACAAAAATAAAAGTTAAGGCTGACAGAGATTATGCGGTGGCGATCTGTGGATTGGATGTGTCGAGCGCGGCGTGTTTTGCGGAGACTCCGAGGTCGTCCAGAAGGAGCTTTGTAGCGATGCGGGCCGATTCGAAGATCACAGGCAGACCGCTGCCGGGATGGGTTCCGCCGCCAGTGAGGTAGAGGCGTTCGGTCTCTTCGAAGCGGTTGTTTGGGCGGAGGTGGAGCATCTGGCGGAGGCTGTGCGCCATGCTGAAGGTTGCGCCTTTGTGCAGCGAAAACTCGCTCTGCCAGCCCGCGGGGGTCATGATGCGTTCGGTGCGAATGCGCGCACGCACGTTGCGCAGGCCTAGTTGAGGAAGCTGGTCGAGGACCTGCTCGCGGAAGATAGGGGTGTCGCGTTTCCAGTCCACACCGTCGCAGCCATGGGTTACGGGCGCGAGGATGTAGAGCGTACTATGGCCCTCCGGTGCGAGTGTGCTGTCCGTCACGCTGGCGTTCTGCACGTACATGGAAGGGTCTGCGGAGAGGGTGTGGTTCTGCTCGATGTCGCGGAGGTTCTGTTTGTAATCCGCCGCGAGATAGATGGTGTGGTGCGCGACGTTTTTTGCGATGCCTTCGACGCCGAGATACATCATGAAGGTGGAGCAGGAGTGGTCTTTCTTGTCGATGGTGCGGTCGCTCCAGCGTTTGCGGAGATGCGCGGGGATCATCTGCTTGGCTGCAACTGCGAACTCGGCATTCATGATGACGGCGTCGGCGGTGAGGGCGTGATTGGAGGTGAGAACGCCGGTGGCCTTCCTTCCTTCAAAGGTGATGCCGGTGACTTCTTCCTCCAGCAGGATGCGGACGCCCATTTCGCGCGCGATGCGGGTCATGGAGCGGGTGATGGCTCCGCAGCCGCCGATGGGGTGAAAGACGCCGTACTCGTACTCCAGGAAGGAGAGGATGCTGAAGAGGCCGGGACAGCGAAAGGGCGACATGCCGAGGTACTTCGATTGGAAAGAGAAGCCGAGGCGGATGCGTTCGTCGCTGAAGTACTTCTTGAGCTCATCGTCGAGCGAGCGCCAGGGGGCGAGCGTGGGAAGCAGCTTGAGCATCTCCGGCTTGGCCAGATCGCGCCAGTTCATAAAGGGCGATTCCAGGAATGGAAGGAATCGTTCCAGCTTGGCGCGGTTGTCCGTCATGAAGCGCTGGAAGTTTTTCGCGTCCTCGGGAGAGAAGGCGGCGATCGCAGCTTCCATGCGTACCTGGTCGCCGGTGGCGAGGAGTTCACTGGGAGGACCGCCGCTCTTATTTCCAAAAATGAGGCGGTACTGCGGGTCGAGCTGCTGCATGGGCACTTCTTCGCTCAGTCTGCGGCCTGCGACGGCGTAGATCTCTTCCAGGACGCGCGGGTAGAGGAAGAAGGTCGGGCCATAGTCGAAGGAGAAGCCGTCCTGCACGAACGTGGAGGTGCGGCCTCCCGTGTGATTGCGCTTTTCTACGATGGTGACGTCCACCCCCGCAGAGGCGAGGAGCATGGCAGAGGCGAGACCGCCAGGGCCCGCTCCTATGATGATGGCTTGTTTCGTAGACAACTTCGAACTCCCGGTGTCAGCAAATATATCTGTTGCGACGCAAGGGAAACCGTTGCAGATGCTCGGTTTGCCTGACTCCGTGCGGAGATCATGAGCCGACGAAAATCCGCTTCAACACTTTTGATCTCGTGAAACTGAGGGGGTTATCAGTTTTCACTTTGCGGATTAAAGCAACTTCTTGACCCAAGCCATTAAATATCCCTCTCGCCGTGATCAGCGAACAAAGCCGAGGGTACCCTCATATATCAAGAAGAAGAAAAGTTGAGGAGAGGATCGACTTTTTAGGGAGATGGAATGGCTCCAGCGATTGCTTCGAAGACCACAAGGCCCGTGCCGCAAAATCTTGTACTGGGTAGTCAACGCGAGCCGCACCAGGGGGGCCAGCTTCACGCCACACAGGCGACGCATCCGATCTGGTGGATCATGGCTGGATGCGGAGCGAAGGTGATGCTTCTCGGATGAGCGTCTGCGACGCCTTGGGCGCGCAGGAGCACGGAGATTGCGGCGGCTGAACTCGTCTCTGTGCGTTAGCTGATGGCGGCGAGATCTTCCGGGGTGTCGATGTCGAACTCGCCGTCGGGCAGCGGAAGTGTGACGACCTCTTTGGATTGCAGCAGGGCGCGGGCTCCGAGGTCGCCTTCGAGCTTGAGGAGATCGGGGAAGACGCGTTCGGAGAAGACGGCGGGAGTGCCGATTTTGCCCGCGTAGGTCGAAGCGGAGCTCGTGTTGTGGCTACTGGCGACGGTCAGCAGGGCGACGAGATGATCCGCGTTGGCGGCGGGCTGGTCGCAGGTGAGAATAAGGGCCTGTTGCGTCGTAACAGGGAGTGCCGCGATGCCCGTACGGATAGAACTGGCCATGCCGGTGGCCCAGTCTTTGTTGATCAAGACGGTGGCTCCGGAGAGTTTGCAGGTGGCCTGGATGGTCTCCGCATTTGCTCCGAGGACGATATAGATCTTCTGGACGTTGGCCTGTCGGGTGATGCGGAGGGCACGGTCGAGCAGCCGTTCGCCGAAGTACTCGACGAGCTGCTTGGGTTGGCCGAGGCGTGCGGAAGATCCCGCAGCAAGGATGATGGCGGCGATATTACTCATCGTGAACTCACAGGGCGCAGGCGTCGATGGGGATTCTGGTGCCGTGCTTTTCCAATTGTTCGAGAACGGTCTCCTCTGTGAGGATGCGCGGGCGCGGTGTGCGCGCGTGCAGTGTGGCCTGAATCTCCGCGATGATCGAGAGGGCCACGGCTTCGGGGCCGTCTCCGCCGAGGTCGAGCCCGGTGGGAGCGCTCGTACGCGTGCAGGCTTCGG
>JAHFTZ010000125.1:0-1424 GCA_023265355.1 Terriglobus sp. | reverse complement strand
GAGAGGGTAAGGCCCGCGGCCGGGGCGGCCTCTGACAGGAGCAGGCTGGAGCGATGTCTGGCACCGAGCAGGCCGAGATACTTTGGTTTGATGGTGAGCATCTGTGTGAGAAGGCGACGGTCTTCTTCGTAGGAGTGCGTCATGAGGACGACGCAGTCCTCTGGATGAACTTCGATCTGTTGCAGGACGCTGTGCGCCTGAGGAAACCGTTCGGTACGGGCGTGCTGGGCGCGGCGGTCGACGACGAAGACATTCCAACCCATCTCGTGCGCGAGACGGACGAGAGGTTTGGCGTCTTCCCCGGCGCCGAAGAGGATCAGGCGCTGGGGCGGGTGGAGGGTTTCGAGGAAGAGATTTTTATGAGGAGTGTCCGAACGAAGATGAGCGCGCAGGGCGACGATCTCTTCGGTCTCAAGATGTTCGCTGGCGAAGGTGACGTCGTGGTTTTCGTTCAGGACGATGCGCGCGAAGGGCTGAAATTGCGTGGCGATGCGAAGCGTCTCGCCTTGCAAAGAGTCCGCCATGGCTTGCAGAAGAGCAGCGGCCTCAGGCGTATTTGCCGGTTCAAGGAGAAGGTCGACTTCGCCGCCACAACCCAGGCCATAGGGAATCTCTGCCGTATCGTCGAAGGCGGTGGAGTAGTGCTCGAGGACAGCACCATCCCGCGTCTTCCACGAGACCTTGCGAAGGAGGTCCGCTTCCAGGCAACCGCCGGAGATGGTTCCCGCGAAGGCGCCTTGCGTCGTGGTGAAGAGCCGCGCTCCCGGGCGGCGGTAGGTGGAACCCGAGGTTCGGACAAGGGTGATGAGCGCGCCCTCGTTGGCGCTGGCGAGGGCGAGGATCTCCCGGCGTTCGCGGAGGCTCATCGGTCTTTGGCCCGGAGGTGCATGACTCAGTTTACTGCGGCTTGGCTATGGTGTCTGTCGGGCGGCATGCAGCGTGCGCGCCACGGAGGCAATGACTCGCTCTACGTCGGAGGGAGAAGTCTGCCAGTTGCAGACACTGACGCGCATGGCCCGCTGGCCTTTCCAGGTCGTGCCGGTGAAAAAGGCATCGCCAGCCGCGAGAATCTCCGCGAGGATGCGATCGGTGAACGCGTCATTGTGGGCCGGATCCACCGGATCGAGGAAGCGGACGAGGCCCTGGTTGATCTGCGGCATCCAGAGTACTTCCGCACCGGGAAGAGAGCCTATGCCCAGGACGAGGTCGCGCGCGTGATCGCAGGTCCGTTCGATAAGATCGACGACGCCGGCGACGCCGAGTTGGCGCAGGGCCGCATAGGTGGCGAAGCCCCGTGAGCGGCGGGACCATTCGGGATTCCAATTTACCTGGTCGCGTGCCGCATCGTCGTAGGTGATGTAGGAAGCAGTATGGGTGAGCGAAGCGCGATGGGCTTCCGGGTCGGCCACGAAGGCGTAGCCGCA
>JAHFTZ010000124.1 GCA_023265355.1 Terriglobus sp. | reverse complement strand
CCTGGTCCAATCTCTTCATCACCCCGTGCAGGTGAGGCGCGGCGCACCGCAGCCCGTCTCCCTCCTTCTGATCACCGATGGGCTGAATTTCTTTGTCGTCGCCTTCAGCGCCTTTCTCGTGTCCCTCATCGAAAAGAGGCGTTTCTCCAGCTACGGCCTGGGATCTCTCCGTGGTCGCGCCGCTCAGTTCCTGGTCGGGAGCCTTTGGGGAGGGATCTTCCTCTCCGTGCTCGTGGTCGCGCTTCGGCTCACGGGCCATCTCGTCTTTGACGGACGCCTGCTCTTCGGTGCCCAGGCAGTTCAATGGGGCGTGCTCTGGCTGATCGCTTTCCTCTTCGTCGGTCTCTTCGAGGAGTACTTCCTGCGCGGTTTCTTCCAATTCACAGTGGCGCGCGGTCTCGCGGGCATCTCCGGCGCTCTGGGTATGGGCGAGCGGACACGGAAGATCGTCGGCTTCTGGCTCAGTGCCCTCTTCTTTGCCTTCATCTTCGGCCTGGGACACCAGAAAAATTCGGGCGAGTCGCCTGTGGGTCTAGTTGCCGCGGGAGTCATATCCCTCGTCTTCGTCTTCAGCCTTTGGAGAACTGGTTCGCTCTGGTGGGCCGTCGGCTTCCACGCCGTCTGGGATTGGGCAGAGAGCTTCATTTATGGCGTCGGGGACAGCGGCCTGATGACAGAGCAGCATCTCCTCGCCTCTCACCCCGTAGGGACACCCCTGCTGAGCGGCGGTCTGACCGGCCCAGAGGGCAGCATCTACGTCTTCGGAATCATCCTCCTCATTGCGGTGGTCATCGCTCTGACGCTGCCCTCACAGCCCGGCTCGCCCTCGCAGGCCAGCGCGCCCCGCTCTGAGGCATAATCGAAGATAGATGCCTTCCCTTTGGACCCCTACCGACTGGCAGCAGCGCCTCGCCGAAATCGAAGCGCACACCACTGAACTCAAGGAAGCCCCGCTTCGGCGCGACGTCCGTTCGCTCGGCATACTTCTCGGTGAAGTCCTGCGCGAACAGGTCGGCGACGATCTCTTTGAGGCCGTCGAAGAACTGCGTCAGGTCGCCATCAATCGCCGTGAAGCCGACCTTGCCGGAGATAGCGCCGCAGCCAACAGCTTTCTGCAGCAGGCCCTCTTCCGTGTGCACACCCTCGACCTGGAGACGGCGTACAAGCTCGCCCGCGCCTTCGGCTTTTACTTTGAACTGATCAATCTGGCAGAGACCAATCACCGCAAGCGCCGTCGCGGCTCCAGTCTTCTGAAGACCGATGCTACACCGCAGCGAGGCTCGCTCGCCGGAACGCTGCGCCGCATGAAGAACGCCGGGATCTCTGCGGAAGGCGCTCTCGATCTGCTCCGCCGCGTCTGCGTCACGCCCGTCTTCACCGCACATCCCACCGAGGTCGCGCGCCGCTCCGTGATGTTCAAGCGCAACCGCATTGCGCAGTTCCTTGAACAGCTCGACGCAATTCCACTTCCGGAAGAAGAGCTCATCGCGCTTGAACGCGATCTGCTTACCGAGATCACGGCACTCTGGCAGACGGATGATGTCCGCAGCGAACGTCCGACCGTCGTGGATGAGATCCGCATGGGCCTCGACTACTACGAGACGGCGATCTTCGATACGCTGCCCGGCCTCTACAAGGAGGTCGCGAGCGCCTTGTACAAGGAGTACGGCCTCACCATCGATCTTCCTGATCTTCCCAAGCTTGTCAGCTTCGGTACATGGATCGGCGGCGACCGCGATGGCAATCCTTATGTGACTCCAGAAGCCACGCGCGATGCCCTGGACATGGCCCACGACCTGCTGCAGCAGCACTATGCCCGTCGCCTGACCGGCACGCTCCAGCAGATTGCCAGCTCCACGCAGCAGGCTCCCATCAGCACGGAGCTGAATCAGGCCATCTCGGCGTACCTCGCCTTCCTGCCCAACAACGGACAGGAGCTGTCGGCGCGCTTCCACTTTGAAAAGACGCGCATGATGCTGGCCTGCATTCTTCTGCGGCTCGGCGGCCGTCCGGTCATCAGCTTCAACCTGCCCTCTTCGGACAAGCTTCCGTCCTATACGCACCGCGATGAGTTGCTGCACGACCTCCAACTCGTGCGCGACTCGCTCATGCAGAACCGGGGCGAACGCCTCGCTCGCATGTGGATCGATCCGCTGATCGTCGAGGTTCGCACCTATGGCCTCTACCTGCATACGCTGGACATCCGCCAGCACGCGCGTGTTCACAACGCCGCTGTGCAGGAACTCTCGGCGTGGAACAACGATGGTTCCCTTCCTGCGTCGCTCACTCCGCAGACCGCCGAAGTCGTAGAGACCTTCCGGACGATCGCTGAACTGAAAAAATCCGCGACGCCGAAGGCCATTCGCCAGTACGTCATCAGCGGAGCCACCTGCGCTGCCGATGTCCTCAGTGTGCTTTGGCTGGCGCGCATCGGTGGCGTCAACGTCGAAGCCGACCCGAAGGGCAAGGGCGACGATCCCGGCCTGATGCCTGTGCCGCTCTTCGAGTCGATCGAGGATCTGGTCAACTCGCCCGCCATCTGCCGCGAGCTCTGGACCAGCGAGGCCTACAAGCCCATCCTCGATAGCTGGGGGCGCCAGCAGGAGGTCATGCTGGGCTACTCGGACTCCAATAAGGACGGCGGCATGATCGCCTCTACCTGGCAGGTCTTCAAGGCGCACCGCGCGCTGCACCAGGTGGCGCGCGAGTGCAACGTGACCCTGCGTCTCTTCCATGGCCGTGGCGGCACAGTGGGTCGCGGCGGCGGGCCAACGCACCGCGCCATCTACGCACAGCCGCTCGACAGCTTCAACGGCGAGATCCGCATCACCGAGCAGGGCGAGGTCATGAACTGGAAGTACTCCGACGTTGTCCTTGCGGAGCGCAGCCTGGAACTCATGATCGCAGCGTCGCTGGATTCGCTCGCCCGCCCGGACAAGCTCTCGCAAAAGGCAACAGGAGGAACGCACCTCACCGGCGATCTTCTTCCAACATGGGAGGCAGTGCTGGAGAAGCTCTCTGCCAAGTCTTTCAACGTTTATCGTGAAGGTATTCTGGAAGATCCCGACGTACTCACCTACTTCGAGCAGGCCACGCCTGTCGCGGAGCTGGAGCATGCCAAGATCGGATCGCGTCCGGCACGTCGCGGCGGGAAACGAGCTCTCTCCGAGCTTCGCGCCATTCCGTGGGTCTTCGGATGGATGCAGTCCCGCCAGCTTGTGCCTGCCTGGTACGGCGTCGGCTCCGCGCTGGAAGACTTTATCTCCACAGCTCCGGATGGCCTCTCGCAACTGCAGACCATGCTGCGTGACTTCCCGCTCTTTCTGGACATCATCCGTAACGTGGAGATGGCGCTGGCCAAGAGCGACTTCGGCATCGCAAAGCTCTATGCGTCACTCGTGGAAGATGTCGAGCTTCGCGACCGCGTCTTCAACAAACTCAAGGCCGAGTTTGAGCGTACGGCGCAGGCCATCCTGGCCATCACCGGGCAGAGAGAACTGATGGAGCAGAACCCCGTGCTCGCCCGCTCCATCCGCCTACGCAACCCCTACGTCGATCCGATGAGCCTGATCCAGGTCGAACTCATCCGCCGCAAACGCGAACAGGACAAGCAGACCGAAGGCCACGCCCCCACGGAGGATGCCGCCATGAATCGTGCCATCACGGCCACCATCAACGGCATCTCCGCAGGCCTGCGCAACACCGGTTGATCAGGCCTTCTGGTAGGGATGCGAGTAGCGCGTGCCCCACTCGGCGCGGTCTTCATCCAGCCACTTGACGGTTCCCTGCTTCGCATCCGCTTCAAGGATCATCCACGAGTTCTGGTCGTACCGCGTCGCCGCAGCGATGATGTGGTGCGGCCCGTACTTCGTGCCTTCGTCGATCCACTTATGCACGTGGCCCGTCAGCACCAGCGGGATATTCTCTTTGTACTTCTGCAACATGGGATAGAGGCCGTAGTCCTTGACTTCGGTAGGAGCCACGATCCGCAGCGGATAGTGCACAAATACCATCGTAGGTTTACGTTCTGCCAACTGCGCCTCGGCCCAGTTCAACTGCTCTTCGCCAAGGAAGCCAAGCTTTGCGTCGCTGGCGGGGAGTGACGGATCCCAGGTCTTTCCCTGAAAGTTATTGAGGTGCAGAAAGCGGAAGCCCTTGTAGTCGACTGCGTAGTAGGGCTTCGTCTTCAGCTTCTCCATGAAGAGACGCTCACTCATCGCACGCGACACGGCGTGGCTGTGATCGTAGTCGTGATTGCCAAAGCCGAGATGCACGGGAGCCTTGAAGCCAGCGAAGATCTCCTTCGCGTTGTCGATGCGCGTCTTGTTTTGGAAGTAAAAGTCATACTCTGGCGAAGGATAGTTGTGAAACACATCGCCCGGCACAAACACCTGCTCGATCGCCGGAATGCCGTTGATCGTGTCGCGCGCCGCCGTCAGACGGGCGTTCGCCTGATGCAGGCTCTCGGTGTCTTCTGCGTTGCTCTCCTGCCCGTGGTAGAACTCGTCGATCACATGAGGGTCGGAGACTACGGCGAAGTGAAACTTCTTCGCGTCGGCTGCGGTGGCACCGCGGGAAAGGGCAAGGGACGCGGCAGTGATTAGGCCCATGGTGCTGAATTGGCGGCGATTCATCATTTGATTAAAACTCCCCCTCTCCATCATGCCAGAGGTACATGAACATGAGGTTTCAAAACGTGACGCGTGCCGCGAACTGAAACTGCCTCGGCGTTGAACCGAGACGAGTAGCGGTGATCTGTCCGAAGGTCGATGTACCAAGCGTCGCTCCCGGCGTTCCGAAGTTGGGCGTGTTGGTCAGGTTGAAACCTTCTGCCCGAAGCTGCAGCGTAGCTCGCTCCCTGATCGCGAAGTTCTTGAAGAGCGAAGCATCGAAGTGCCGGTAGTGCGGTCCGTAGACGCTCGTCCTCCGTGCGGTACCCACGGTGCCGAAGGTCTGCGCTGCGAACTGAGAGATATCGAACGCACGCGCAATGGTGGGGTTGGAGACATTCGCGTTCGCAGACTGGTTTGGCCGATCGCTCGCCGCTCCGGTGTTGGTGCGCGCCGTGGAGTTGGACACGGTAAAGGGCAGACCTGTTCCCCATACATTGAGCGCATTGAGCTGCCATCCGTGAAAGAGCACGCGCGTCAGGCCGTGCGTGAACTGTGCGAACGGCAAGGCGTAGTTCAACACTATTGTGATGCGGTGGCGCTGGTCCAGATCGGAGTTGGAGTACTCCAGCGTATTCAACTGCGCCGTTACGACGGACGAGAAGAGCACGCTCTGCGAAAAGGCCTGCGTATCCGAAAGCGCGTGGGCATAGGTGTAGTTGACCTGCGCCGTCAGGCCGTTGCGGTACGGATGGATAGCCGTCGCCTGCAGAGCGTTATAGCTGGCGAATCCCTGCGAACGGAAAATATTGATGCCTGCGTTCAGGTTGGGGTACTGGCTAAAAAAGGGACGCCGCGTCTGGTAGTCGTTGGTATTGGCCACCGTCGGGAGCTTCGGCGCGGCCAGATTGATGTCCGGTGCGATGCGCAGATTTCTCGCCACCATGCCTACGTATCCAACCGTCAGGATCGTGTGCGCGACCTCGCTCTGCACATCGATGTGAAACTGCTCAGCGTAGGAGTTCTTGAAGATGGGATCGACTCCGCGAACGGCGCCGGTGAGGTTGGTTGTGGACTGCGCAACGGGTAATGGCAGAGGGTCGCTCAGATTTGTGGACAGCGCACCCGGCGAATAGACAAACGTAAACGGCGGATTGGCGAAGGGCACCGAAGGTCCGTTGTTGTCGCGGAAGAAGGTCATGCCAAAGGCCGCGTGGATCACTGTATTGGGGCGTACGTTGTAGGCCAGGCCAAAGCGTGGAGCGATGGACGTGTAGTCCGTATGGACGCCGTTGGTGTCGGACGCATTCACGCCGGCAACAGCGATGGCATTGGTATCCGTGTTGAACATGGAGAAGTGGCCGAACTTCTCCTTGAACGGAGTGTACATATCCCAGCGCAGGCCGAGGTTCAGCGTGAGCGACTGCGAGAGGCGGAAGTCGTCCTGCAGGTACACAGCGTTTTCAAACTCGCGCAGATAGCGCGGATAGATCTGCGCTACGCGGCGTGTGGTGAAGGGCCGTCCCGCAAGCAGATCCACCAGTGGACGAACTGCCGCTGGTGCTGTGGGGAACGCCGTCAGCGAGTACTGCCCATTGAAGGCGTAGGAGCCCGCCGCATTGGCTGCGGCGTTCTGCTGGTTGAAGACTTGGCGGCGAAGCAGGGTCGCGCCTGCCTTCAACGTATGACGGCCCATCGTATGCGTGACCGAAGCCATGTATTGAAACGTGTTGGTTCCGTTGAAGAGCGGAAGAGAATCCGCTCCACCGAAGCCCGCATAGCCAGTGATATTCACAAACGGCATCATCGAAGAAAACTGGTCGAAGTTCGAGCCCTGGATACCGAACGCGTTGCCGAGGTTCGAGCCGTAGGTCAGCGGAAGTGTGCGGTTGAGCAGGTGCGTGAATCCGCCCTTGAACTCAAAGAGAGTATTCGCCGAAGCGATATGCGTGTGGCTGAGCACGAACTGCTGCGCGCGCTGGAACGACTGCCCGGGAAACGTTGCCGAACCGCCGGGCTCAATGCCATTCACCGCCGGAAGCGTTCCGGCGATGAAGGTGTTCACCTGATTGTGTGCGTAGCGAGCGAAGGTCTGATCGCGATCAGAGAAGTGGTGATCAACGCGAAGATCGTACAGATCGGACTTCTGCGTGTTCTCCGGCGAATAGGTAAAGATCCCGTTGGTCGTGTTTGAGGTGGCGGTGTTGGGAAGCGGGTAGAGCGCAAAGAACTTCAGCGCGACGGGGTTAGGGTTGGCGATCACCGGTCCGCCTACGTCAGAGAAGTCACCCGGATGCTGTTGTTGATATGCGGTCGGAACAACGTTGA
>JAHFTZ010000123.1:3605-6943 GCA_023265355.1 Terriglobus sp. | reverse complement strand
GTGTCCGGCCAGCCCAATCTGCAACCAGCCTTCTCGATCAAACGTTCCGCGAGCACCAAGCGTGCGCTCGATGACAGCAGTCAAAGCGCACCGCACCTGGTTGGGAGCGATCTCCGCAGGGAGCATCCCGCGCCGGGCGACGTCGGCGAGCAGGTGAAACGCCCCGCATCGATAGGCAATCGATCGCCCCACCGCCGGGTAACTTCCATCCACGGAGATCAAACGCTCCTGCACGGTCGCATAGCGCACCGCATGCTTCTTCTCTTCCGCAGCGAACTCGGCAAACGCGGGCAGCTCTGTGCCAAGCGTCTCGAAGATCTGCAGCAGGTACGGTTGAATCACAAAGCTGTTGTAGTAGTCCCAGTGCAGGTGCGGCCCATCGCCAAAGGTGCCATCGCCCAGGTACCAGCCGCGATGCTTGTCCAGCGCAAACTCGACGACTTCGCGTTTCCACTCGTGACCCATCGCGAAGAGGCAGGCCTCGTTCATCGCCGCGAATAAAAGCCAGTTGTTCATGCCCGGCTTTACGACGCGCGCAGCCACCAGCGCATCCATGAAGTTGGTTTGCGTCGTGGCATCCATCGCGCCCAACAGGTGCTTCGGCGCGCGCAGCATCGCTAGTGCGAGAAACGAAGAATCCACCAGCGTCTGCGAGGTCGCCCCAAACTTCAGATACGTCGGCGAACTCTTGTCGACGCCGCGAGCGATTCCGGTCTTTGCCAACGCGCGAAACCGCACGCGCAGTGCGGCTTCGGCGGCATTGCCTTCGTCTTCGAGCTCAAGCCATGGCGCGATGCCGCAGAGCAGGCGCCCGACCGCCTCAAGGTGCGTCCCTGGCCTCTGCGTCTCGACATGCCCGGGTGCAGCCTCAACGGGCATTGCACTCTGTAAAGTTCCCGCAGCCCAATGCGTCAGCACTGGCTCGGCCACACGCTTAAGATGAGCCACCCACGCGGCGCGTTCGTCTGCTGGAGCGGGTGATTCAGCCGTTGCAATTCCGGAGCCCCTCTGTGCTGCGAGTGACGCTCCGAGCATCGATCCACCCACCAAAAAGCCGCGACGTGTTGTCATCCGAAAGCCACCTCCACATGCGATCCGTCCCGCACACCCATGGCGCGGAAGACAGGCGTCAATCCTATCGCCAGGATGAGATTGATCGCCAGCGCAGGCACCGCAGCGTACATCGAATACGTTCCCCCAAAGACGTGCAGCGGATAGACGCCGCTCGTCTTAAGGTGCATCGCCGCAGCCATCCACGTTCCCATTCCCATACCTGCGGCCCAACCGCAGAAGAGCGCCCAAGGGTGCAGCTTTTTCACAAAAGCGCCCAGCACGACCGAGGGAAACAGCTGCGCGATCCAGATCCCGCCCAGCAGCTGCATCTCGATCGCATAGCTCGAGGGCGACTCGATCACAAAGGCCAGCGCGCCGAACTTTACGACGAGCGAAACGATCTTCGCCATCCGCGACTCCTGCCTGTCGTTCAGCTTCGCCCGCGTCAACTCGCCCCAGATATTCCGCGTAAAGAGGTTGGAGGCCGCAATCGACATGATCGCCGCAGGCACCAGCGCGCCAATCGCAATCGCCGAGAGGCAGAACCCCGCAAACCACTCCGGAAACATCTTCAGAAAGAGCAGAGGAATCGCCTGCGACTTGTCCGCCGTCGTCACGCCCGCCGCAATCGCCACATATCCGAGCAAGGCCAATAGCCCCAGAAGCAATGAGTAAGCCGGAAGCAGCGCTGCGTTCCTGCGGATCGTTCCCTTACTTGCGGCAGAGAGCATGCCCGTCGCTGTGTGCGGGTAGAGAATCAAGGCAATCGCCGAACCGAGGGCAAGCGTTGTGTAGGGAAGCATCTGCCCCGGCTTCAGCAGGATCGACCCCGCCGGAACGTGCGTTGGCAACGCTGCTTTGGCCACGGCAAAGATATGTCCGAAACCACCGAGCTTCAGCGGCAGTAGAATCACCGCCGCCAGGACCATGACGTAGAGCATCACGTCTTTCACTACCGCAATAATCGCCGGTGCGCGCAGACCGCTGGAGTACGTGTAGGCCGCGAGGATCACAAACGCGATAATGATCGGCCATTCGCCTCCCATGCCCATCGCTGCAAGCACTACCTTCATTCCCACAAGCTGCAGAGCGATGTAGGGCATCAGCGCAAGGATGCCGGTCAAAGCAATCGCCAGCGTCAAGGGCCGGAAGTCGAAGCGCCCGCGCACCAGATCGGCGAAGGTGATGTACCCGTGCCTCTGGCAGATCTCCCACAGGCGCGGCAGCACCACCATCATGTACGGATAGATAAAGATGCAGTACGGGACCGCGAAGAAACCCATCGCACCGCTGCCGTAGAGGGCCGCAGGCACGGCAATGATCGTGTACGCCGTGTAGAGATCGCCGCCGATCAGGAACCACGTAATCAGCGTGCCAAAACTACGCCCTGCCAGGCCCCACTCTTCCAGCGAGTGCATGCCGTCCCTGGGCTTGCGCCAGCGCCCCGCCAGAAACCCGGCCAGTGTCACCAGCGCAAACATCACGCAGAACACGGACAAAGCCATGCCGTGGGCAAGGACCATGCTTAGCGAATCCCTACAGGCCGATTGTCATTCCACTCATCCGCGACGATGCCGATATCGGAGAGTGTCTGCATGGCGGCTTCGATATTGCGGCGAAGCTGAGGCCGTACGGACTTGGGCGCCTCATGCGCCTCTTCGATGGCGACTACGCGTCCATAAGGCCACGCGCTGTGCGGAATCGCATTCAGGGCCTCGGCGAGATGCTCCGGAGCGATGTTCAAGACCTCTTTCCGGGCAGCAACTGGACGCAACATCGTACCTTTGCCCAGGGGGGAGGGGTTGGCATCCGCCATCAAGACGTTGATCGTAATCATGTTCTGTTGCACGGTCAGAAGGGGATTCTCCCACTCCTCGGTCGTCCGGATATTCATGTACAGGTTCTTGGAGGGCGGAGGAATCTGCGCCAGGTCGGTCCGCGCGACCTCTACCAGGTGCGCGCGCTCCAGATTGGCCTGCGGCGGGACGTCGGTCGACGTGTGGCGGCAACCGGTAAGGAGAAGACCCAGAAACGTGAGGGAAGAGAGCAAGAATGGACGTGAGTTCACGCAATCCAGCATACAAGGTCGCAGCTGCCAGGGGCCTGCGGACGGTACAATCGATTTATGATTAAGGGCGTCACACGCGTAGCTGCGGTCCAAACCGAGGAGTCGTTTCAGCGGCTCACCACCCTCTTCTCAGCGCTCGGCTTCGAACCCGGCAAGGGCTGGGACGAGACAGCCACCGGCACAGGGACAGGCAAAGGCGCAGCCTTTCTGGCCCCGC
>JAHFTZ010000123.1:0-3595 GCA_023265355.1 Terriglobus sp. | reverse complement strand
CGAACTGCTCGTCGAAGTCACCGCGCTGGATAACGTCCACGCCATCGTCTCTAAATGGGCTACGACGGAGACCGTCTCTGCTGCTGTGGAGACCCACTGGAAGTCCCGGATGTTCACCGTAGAACTCGGTGGTCTGCACCTGGGTTTCTGGGAAAATACCGACCCATTCCAGGGCCAGCACAGCGCCATCGAAGGCGATCTCTCCGCTGAAAACATGCGCTTCGGCATCGTCACAGCCCGCTGGAACGCCGTCATCACGGACCGTCTGCTGCAGGGATCGCTCGACGGCCTTCTGCGCTCCGGTGCAAAGAAAGACGATATCGAGATCGTCCGCGTCCCCGGTGCGTGGGAGGTCGCTTCCGCAGCCCGCACCCTGGCTGATACGAAGCGCTTTGACGCGATCATCACCCTTGGCTGCCTTATCCGTGGAGAAACCGCGCACTACGAAGCTATCTATAACGAAGTAGCCCGTGGTATCGGCCAGTCGCAGCAGGAGACCGGCATTCCCCACGCCTTCGGCGTCCTCACCTGCGAAACCCTGGAACAGGCGCTCAACCGCGCCGGCGTGAAGGCGGGCAACAAAGGCTTTGAAGCCGCCATTGCCGCCATCGAGATGGTTTCCATTCAACAGAAATTGAAGGCCGGTTCGCGCCCCGGGACAGGAAAGTAAATTGGGGACACGTAGAAAATCGCGCGAACTGGCTATGCAGATGCTCTTTCAGGCAGACCTCGGCAAACAATCCTCTGAAGATGTGCAGAAGTCTTTCTGGAACGCGCGCGAAGACGAAGCGGGCAAAGCCACCATCGACGCCGACACACAGGGCTTCGCGGAAGACCTCTTCCGCGTCGCCATGGTCAAGCAGGAGGAGATCGATACCCTGCTCGAAGAGCATGCGCAGAACTGGCGCGTGGCTCGCATGGCCGCTGTCGATCGCAACCTTCTCCGCATGGCCGTCGCCGAGATGATCGGCTATCCCTCCACGCCGCACCCGATCATCATCAACGAAGCGCTCGAAATCGGGCGCCGCTACGCCGCGCCGGAGAGTGTCAACTTCCTCAACGGTGTTCTGGATGCCGTGGCGCGTGCTCTGATGACAAAGCGTCTGGCCTGAGGATCTGCTGGACGGCAACAGCAGATTCCTCCGCTTCGCTACGGAATGACGAACGGGTAGTGTCCTGCACAGGCCGTTGTTAGTGCCAGGTAAGGGCACTGCCTTATCATTGGTTTATGTCTAGAGCCACGCTCGCCACGCATCTCCGGGATCAGGATCTGGCCGCTCTCCTCTCCGCCATCGCCACCGCATGCGTACAGATCGAATCGCGCATCCGCACCGCTGGCCTTTCGGATATCCTCGGAGCCTTCGGTCACACCAACATCCAGGGCGAGCAGCAGCAGAAGCTCGACGTCTTCGCCAACGACTGCATCATCGCCGCGCTCAAGCCGCTGGCGACCGTTGCAGCCATCGTGAGCGAAGAAGACGATGAACCCATCGTCTTCACCGACAAGCCGGACGCGAAGTACATCGCCATCTTCGATCCCCTCGACGGCTCCTCGAACATCGACGTCAACGTGAATGTCGGCACCATCGTCTCCATCCAGCAGATCGAAGCCGGCGAAACAGCCACCACGCTCAAAGCGGGCAACAAGCAGGTCGCCGCGCTTTATGTGGTCTACGGGCCGTCCACGATTCTTGTGTACACCACCGGCAGCGGTGTACACGGCTTCACGCTCGACCCCGGCACCTCCAGCTTCGTCCTGAGCTGGGAAGACATGAAGATGCCGCCGCAGGGACCGTATTATTCGGCCAACGAGGCCAACGTCGCCGACTTTCCGCACGCGTATCAGCAGGCGCTCGCGGGTCTTCGCGACGGCACGCTGCTGGGCGCAAAATACTCCTCGCGCTACATCGGTTCTCTCGTCGCCGACTTCCACCGCACACTGCTCAAGGGCGGCGTCTTTCTCTATCCGCCAACGGCAAAGGCACCCAACGGCAAGCTCCGCTTGCTCTACGAAGCCAACCCCCTCGCCATGATTGCCGAGCAGGCCAGCGGCGCAGCCACCAACGGAACAGAGCGCATCCTCGACATCGCTCCTACAGAGCCGCACCAGCGCACGACCTTCATCATCGGAAGCCGTCACGAAGTGGAAGCCATCACCCGGCTTGCAGCAGGGAAGTAGCATGTCGACCTTTGAAACAGAAGTAGCCGATATCCGCCTTCACTCACAGGCAAAGGGCCGTTCCCTCTGGCAACTCGCCCTGCGCGCGAGCCCGTTTCAGCCGGGAGATACCGGTACTTTGCGCGCCACCGCCCGCTCCGGTGCGTCGATTGAAATTGCCGTCCTCGCCATCGAACCCGATGACGAAGGAACACTGTGGCACAACACGGAAAAGCCTCTGCTCGCAGGCACCACCGTGACCGCCACCGTCACCTCTTCAGCGAAATAAACAGAACAACGGGTGGAAGGCAGGATGCTTCCACGGAGACTTTGAATCCAACCTGTTTCCCGTCTCCGCCACCTGATACACTCACATCAGTTGTATGGCGTTGCTGCCGTTCCATCGCGCAACGCTCCCAGAAGTGTGGGGCTGTAGCTCAGCTGGGAGAGCGCCTCGTTCGCAACGAGGAGGTCAGCGGTTCGATCCCGCTCAGCTCCACCAAGAAAATCAAGCATTTAGCTCAAAAATCTGGGTCACGAAAGACCGAATTGGCCGCGTGGGTCACGAATGGGTCAATCTAGGCAGCTTGCTTACTTCCAAGGAGAAGGGAGGCGACCTTACTGCCTGCATCCCGTTTTTCATCGCCTACAGTCTGCGCGTAGGTGCCTAGCGTCATCTCCGCTGTGGAGTGTCGCATCAGTTCCATACTCACGCGAAGACTTGCACCGCTAGACAGAAGCAGGGAAGCAAAACTACGCCGCAAGGAGTGCCATCCTAGCTTAGGTTTGGTGATCCCGGCTCGTCCGATTGCCGGGACTACGTTCCTACGCCAGAGCGTCCCCTGCCAGAGCGGTTGCTTGCCGAAATGGAACTCCGACGCAAACACCCAATCACCGGACGCGGTGTACGCCGCCTTAGCCTTCCATACCTTGAGAGCTTCCAAGGCTTGAGTTGGAACGGGCAATGGGCGGCGTGAAGATTCCGTCTTGGGCGGCCCTTCCACGCCATCGACGTAGGATCGGCGAACGTGCAAGATGCCACGCTTCGGGACGAGACACGCGGCTGAAGCAACTGGTGGCTGAGTTGACTCTGGACAAGACGATGTTGCAGGATGTGCTGCGAAAAAGTTATAAAGCTCTCACGACGCGATGTGATCTCATCCTTCTCGAATCCTTCGCTCCTCAACTCTCAATTGCGAAAATGCAGGAAGAGCGAACCAGCCTCTTACTGCTTCACCAGAGTTGCCACAGTAATGTGAGGCCAGTGGATGATCGAGGCTCCTGGCTTCGGCGGGAAATCCAGAATGACTCGTTGCATGTACTGCAACTGGAGGAAGGGATCACCATTTGCGGGTTCTACTGTTTCAATCCAGAAGATAGCATCCATCTGCAGAGCGTTCGCGTTCCGAACAACGAAAGGAATATTGAGAATTCCTG
>JAHFTZ010000122.1 GCA_023265355.1 Terriglobus sp. | reverse complement strand
TCTCATTCAACGAGCTGCTGTACCAAGTCCTCTTCGGCGAACAGCACGCCGCTAACTTCGATCCACAAAGCGCTTGACGCGCTAAGTCTACATAGGTAGATTTGGGGTTGTGAAGATACGGAAGTCGCCACAATCGAACCTGGTGCTGGCTGAGTTTCTTCAGACCGAAAAAGAGTGGAAGTACGGCTACGACATCAGCCGGAGTACAGGTCTGAAGTCGGGCACGCTCTATCCCATCCTGATCCGTCTCGCGGAACTCGGCATGCTGGAGACAAGCTGGGAGGCCGCACAGACCGGGCGGCCGCCGCGACATATGTACAAGCTCACACGCAACGGTCTGAAGTATGCGCGGTCGCTCGTCAGTGAGACCACGGTCTCCGCATTTGCGCGACCACTCGTAGGTCTGGGATAACCTCCATGACCCTCCTCCGCAGACTCGCTCTGAAGATCTCAACCGCAGTCGTAAAGTACGCCTCGCCCGGCTGCAAAGAGTGGGCGCTGGGTCTGCTGCATGAAACAGAGTTTATCGAGAGTGACTTATCCGCTTTCACCTGGGCGCTGGGCAGTTTGAGAGTTCTGCTGGTCCTGCGGGAAGCGCCCTTGCGTTCGCTTGCGGAAGTCCCCGCCATGGCGAGAGAGTATGTCGAAAGGAAACGTCGCAGGGCCAGCTTTAGTTCGCCGACCATAATGCTGCTACAGGGACTGGCCAAACTTCTCTTTGCGAGACACTGGGAAGAGCGTATCGGCTGTGCCATGGTAATGCTGGCATCGCTTTCTCTGGGCATCTCTCAGTTACTTGAACGGCGGAGGCTGGACGGGTTATCGAGTGCCGATCTCGACGAGGAACTGCTTTTCTTCTATAAGAAGGAATTGCAAGGTAGTCTCCGACTCTCCTTCAGAATGGGAACGGTCATCTTCTCATTCTTTGTCTATACGACGGGCATGGGCCTGACGCTTAACGGTAGTGGAAGCGGGGATCTGGTCTTCGGTTTGTTTCTTGGCCTTCTTGGCTTAATGGTCGTTTCGCTCATCATCTACAGACGGAGCGTGGATCAGCGACGGCTTGAAAACCTCGAAGCATTTCTCGAAAGCGACAATCACCGCCCCGGCAGCTAATTCACCAGAACCTCTTCCGCACTCAGAAACGCACTCGGCAGAAACAGACTGAACACAGTTCCATTCTCGACCGTAAGTCTTGAGCGCACCTGCAGCAAGCCATGATGCTTCTCCACGATGCCCTGCGAGATCCACAAACCCAGGCCCGTCCCATTGATGCCCTTCGTCGTGTAGAACGGCTCGAAGATGCGCCTGCGCACCTCCTGCGTCATCCCATGGCCGGTGTCGGCAATCGTGATGCGCACACCGGAGACGTTGCTCTTCCAAAGACGCGCATCGCGCGTGCGAATCACAAGCCGTCCGCCGGTCTTCATGGAATCGATGGCGTTCCCGATCAGGTTGTTCAACACCTGCCGTATATCGCCCTCATAGCAGACAATCTGCTGCGCGCCACAGTGATGCAGCTGCACCTCAATGTGTGAGTTTGCCAGTCTTCCATGATGCAGCCCGAGTGTCGGCTCCAGCAGCTCCTCCGCCGTAAGCGCTCTTGGGTTCGTCGCCTGGCGGTGGAAGCGCAGCGTATGCGTGACGATCTGGCTCACCCGTTGCAACTCGGCCTGCGCCGTCGTCATGTAGCGCCGCGTCTCGGCATCGTGGACCGTCTGCTCCACGATGTAAAGGATGTTCGTCACCGCTTCCAAAGGGTTATTGATCTCGTGCGAGATAGAAGCTGCAAGCCGTCCCACCGCAGCCAGCTTCTCGCTTTGGATCAGTGCAGACTCCGCCTGCTTCTGGCGCGACATATCCGTCAGAAAGACCGCCATATCCTCGGATCCGCCGCCGGAGTCTTTCGATGGAATCAGGGTGATACCGACGAGAAAAGGAATCCGTCGTCCGTCTTTGGCCCGAAGCTCCTTGTGATACGAGTCCACCGCGCCATGTCTTCGCATCTGCTCTTCGGCCCTGCGATCCACATCCGCATACTCAGGGGTATTGATGTCGCTCCATCGCAATCCGCCCTCGGCTACTTCTTCAGCCGTATACCCCAGCAGACGCAGGATCGCCTGGTTCGCATAACTGATCTTGCCGCGCTGTCTCCCGATCATCACGCCCACGATGGAGTTATCCAGAACCACCTGCAGCGTCTCGCGTTGCTGTTGCAACTCGGCCAGCGCCGCATCGCGTGCGATGAACGAATCGCGAATCTCGTACTGACGCTGCCGTGCCCGCAGCGCCGCACGCACACTGCTCAGAAGCGTGGCTGTCCGGATCGGACGCTCCAGCAGCACCGGCGAACCCAGCGGAAGGCGCTCGAATTCGAGTCGGTCCGTGCGCGAGGTCTCTCGGCCGCTCCCCGTCAGGATCAGAACAGGCAGGTCGGACCAGGCCGGCTGGCTCCGCATCCACTCCCCAAGGGCACGCACCGTCTCCGTATTGAGGGCCTCTTCCGCAATCAGAAGCGGACCGATCGGCGCATCCCCAAGCAGGCACAGGGGGTCCGTGCAGGTTTCGGCGGAGATCCCGTTCTGTTGCAGCAAGTCGACGATCAATTCTGCGTCGCGTCCAATCGGAGCAATGACGCGCACAACCATACTCATAACTTCGGGCCTCGGGCTTACTGCTTGATCGGACTGAGCGTGAGATTAGGAATGCCCGTGAGCAGGCCCTGAAAATTACTGAGTTGTTCCCCAATCAGCAGGCCCTCTCTGCTCATGGTGAACTCGCGCAGCGTGCGTTCATGCGGGCCGACGCGCTGCTTCACAATGGAAAGAACCTGGCGGATCGAGCCCTCCGACTCAAAATAACGAAGCAGCATCACGGTATCTGCAAGATAACTCACATCCACTTCCGTCAACATGCTTCCCACCAGCCCATGCTGCGTATAGATAAGGAACGTGACCACCCCTTTTTGATTGAGAAACGCAAGAAGCTCGTGCAGATGCAGACTCAGATCGTTCTCTCCCGGCATCGCCATCAGAAAACCGTTCAGGCTGTCGATCACCACAACGCGCGTATCCTTCTCTTCCACGTCCCGCCGGATCTGCCATGCAAACTCTCCGGGAGAAAGCTCCGCGGGATCGATCTGAGACATCGCCAGCGTTCCACGTTCAATCTCCATTCGAACGTCCATCCCCAGAGACTCAGCACGATCCTGCGCCGTGCGAAGAATCTCATCGAAGGCATACACAATGGCACGGTCTCCTCGCTTCGCTGCACCGTACGCATACGCCATTGCCAGCGAGGACTTTCCGCTTCCTGAAGGTCCAATCAGCAGCGTCGAAGACCCGCGATTGATGCCGCCTCCGAACATCTCATCCAGCGCAGGCAGGATGCTCTGAACCCGCTCCCCCGCAAACGTGGTCGAGTGTTCGTTCGCAATCAGGCGAGGATAAATCTGAAGGCCGCCCTTCACGATGGTGTAGTCGTGATATCCCTCGCGATACGCACTTCCTCGCAGCTTGATAATCTCCACCCGCCGCCGCGTCACGCCATACGTCCGCCCGATCTTCTCCAGACGAATCACGCCGTGCGCAATGCTCTGCAACTGCATGTCGCTGCCCTCCGCCGTACGGTCGTCCAGCAGAAGAACCGTCGTGTCGCGCCCTACAAAGAAGTGCTTGAGCGCCAGCAACTGCCTGCGGTACCGCATCGTATCCGCCGCAAGCAGGCGAAGCTCCGAGAGCGAATCGATCACCAGCCGCTCCGGCTTTACCTCGTCGATCAACTGCGTCAGCTTCTGAATCGTTCCGGCCAGCTCCACCTCGCTCGGATGAAAGACCGTGTACTGCTGTTCCGGACTAAGGCTTGCCTCTGCGGGGATAAACTCCGCAATCGGCAGCTCCGCAATATCCCACCCATGCGAGATCGCAGAACCCTCCAACTCCGCCTTGGACTCCGACAGAGTCACATATAAAGAGCGTTCGCCCTTCTGTACGCCCGCAATGATGAACTGCATGGCCAGCGTCGTCTTTCCGGTGCCCGGATCTCCTTCCAGCAGATACATCTGCCCACCCGGCAGACCTCCGTTCAGAATGTCATTCAATCCATGCACACCGGTATCGATCCGGTTCAATGCACCAATATCCGTCGTAGAAGATTCCATTTGCGCCAAGCTAAGTTCCTTCCTCCGGGAAAATCGAGCCCTATTCCCCGGCAATCGCGAGTAGCGACTTAGTTGGATGCTCTACAGGGGGCGATGAATGGCTTCTTTTCTTTCATAACGTGAGTCCCACCCACCCATCAAGTCGACCGCGTGCTACTTCCATAAAGATTTATCCATAAGCATGGAGTCGGGCGTAAGACCTCTCTGCGGTCATCAAAGCATGCCCGCTTTTGTCATCCCGTAGCAAAGCGAAGGGATCTGCTTCTTCTCTCAAACCACCTGAGAGTCCCCCACCAGCGATCCCGTCCACAAACCCTCGCATCCAAGGGCACAGTGAAACTCACACCAAAAAATGACGGCATCGTCCGCGTCCGTGGCGCGCGCGAACACAACCTGCGCAACGTGGACGTCGACATCCCCCGCGACTCCCTCGTCGTCTTCACCGGCGTCTCCGGTTCAGGCAAATCCTCGCTCGCCTTCGGCACCCTCTACGCCGAAGCGCAGCGCCGCTATCTCGAATCCGTCTCGCCCTACGCACGCCGTCTCTTTCATCAACTCTCCGTGCCTGCGGTCGACTCCATCGACGGCCTTCCACCCGCAGTCGCCCTGCAACAGCAGCGCGGCGCACCCACCACGCGCTCCTCCGTCGGCTCCGTCACCACGCTCTCCAACCTCCTGCGCATGCTCTACTCGCGCGCCGGAGACTACCCACCCCATCAGCCTCTCCTCTACGCGGAATCCTTCTCCTCCAACACCGCCGAAGGCGCCTGCACCAAGTGCCACGGCCTCGGTCGCGTCTACGAGGTCACCGAACAGACCATGGTGCCCGACCCCTCGCTCACCATCCGCGAACGCGCCATCGCCGCCTGGCCCACCGCCTGGGGAGGCCAGAACCAGCGCGATATCCTCGTCTCCCTCGGCTACAACGTCGACATCCCCTGGCGCGATCTACCCAGGAAAGATCGCGACTGGATTCTCTTCACCGAAGAGCAGCCGCAGGTGCCCGTCTACGCCGGTTTCACGCCCGCAGAAACCCGCCAGGCCCTCAAGCGCAAGATGGAGCCCAGCTACATGGGCACCTTCACCGGCGTGAAGCGCCACGTGCTCACCACCTTCGCGAACACACAGAGCGCGCTCATGAAAAAGCGCGTCGCGCAGTACATGCTCTCCACCGTCTGCGACATATGCCACGGCAAACGCCTCCGCCCCGAATCGCTCTCCGTCAAGTTCGCAGGCCACGACATCGCAGAGATCGCCGCTCTTCCGCTCAAGCGCCTCAGCGCCCTGCTCTCTCCCTTCGCCGTAAGCGGAGGCAATGCGCACGCTGCGAATCCTGAAAAGACCGAAGTCACCAAACGCATCACCGCCGACCTCACCGCGCGCCTCTCTGTTCTGCTGAACCTCGGCCTCGGCTATCTCTCGCTCGAACGCAGCACTCCCACGCTCTCTCCCGGCGAACTCCAGCGACTCCGCCTCGCCACGCAACTGCACTCCAACCTCTTCGGCGTCGTCTACGTCCTCGACGAGCCCTCCGCAGGCCTTCACCCCGCAGACACAGAGGCTCTGCTCGACGCCCTCGACGAACTCAAACGCTCCGGCAACTCGATCTTCGTCGTCGAACACGAACTCGATGTCATCCGCCGCGCCGACTGGATCGTCGACGTAGGCCCCGGCGCAGGCGTCAACGGCGGCGAAGTCCTCTACTCCGGGCCGCCCGCAGGCCTCGAATCTGTTGCGGAGTCGCAGACGCGCCGCTACCTCTTCACCTCAGCCGCTCCGTCTCACGCGCAACGCCGCACACCCAAGGCATGGCTCAAACTCAGCGGCATCACGCGCAACAACCTCGAAGCACTCGACGCACAGTTCCCCCTCGGCGTCTTCACCTCCGTCACAGGCGTCTCCGGCTCCGGAAAATCCACGCTCGTCAGCCAGGTCCTCGTCGATCTCGTAGCCGAACACCTCGGCCAAAAGCTCCAGACCGAAGACGAAGAGGCAGACGGCCTCGAACATGAAGCCATCGTGACCACCGGCGGCAAAATCGTATCCGGCATGGAACACATCCGCCGCCTCGTCGTCGTCGATCAGAAACCCATCGGCCGCACCCCACGCTCCAACATGGCCACGTATACCGGCCTCTTCGATCACGTGCGCAAACTCTTCGCTGCAACAAAACTCGCACGCTCACGCAAGTACGACGCAGGCCGCTTCTCCTTCAACGTGTCCAAGGGCCGCTGCGAAACCTGCACAGGCGAAGGCTTCGTCTGCGTCGAACTCCTCTTCCTCCCCAGCGTCTACAGCCCATGCCCCACCTGCCACGGCGCGCGCTTCAACGCAAAGACCCTCGAAGTTCTCTACCGCGAAAAGAGCATCGCCGACGTGCTCGCCCTCACCGTAGACGCAGCAGCAGATTTCTTCGCAGAAGAGCCGCACGTCGCACGCGCTCTCCAGGTCCTGCAGGACGTCGGCCTAGGCTACCTTCGCCTCGGCCAACCCGCCACCGAGCTCTCCGGCGGCGAAGCACAGCGCGTCAAACTTGCCACCGAACTCCAGCGCGCCGAACGCGGCAACACGCTCTACATCCTCGACGAACCCACCACCGGCCTCCACCCCTCCGACGTCGAACGCCTCCACCGCCAACTGCAAAACCTCGTCACCGCCGGAAACACCGTCCTCGTCGTAGAACACGACATGCAGATGATCGCCGCCAGTGACTGGGTCATCGACATCTGCCCCGGCGCAGGCGACGAAGGCGGACGCATCGTCGCCTCCGGTCCACCCTCAGTAATCGCGAAGACAAAGAACAGCA
>JAHFTZ010000121.1 GCA_023265355.1 Terriglobus sp. | reverse complement strand
GAGGCAGAGGCAGATGGAGCCGCACATGGAAGCGGCCGTGATTGCAGTGGTGAGGAAGATGCTTCTCGACGGATTGCAAAGGCATCCGCCGCAGGGCGCGTCGCCGGAGATGGTGGCGACCACCGTGAGCTGGGCCGTCTATGGTGCGGCGAAGGAGTGGCTGGGGACGCCGGGGCGCGTCGCCTCCGAGGAGATCGTAGGAACGGTGATGAGGCTTGTGGGGCCAATGCTCTCCGAGCCGATTCCGCAGGCTTTACACCGTTAGAACACTCTTTTGTTCAGCATCCTCACCCACACCACCATTTCGAGCGAGCACGTAGTGGGAGCGGAGAAATCTGCTTTTGTTGTGCGGCTCTGCGCGACCGCAAATCGCGAATGAATGGAATAAAAGGTCTTAAACTTAGGGCTTGCGTTTGGTTGTGATCCGGGCGAGGAGGAACTCCTCGAAGAGGGCGCCGATCGAGGCGGATGCGGTGGCGAGCGCGGCGTTGGTGAGCGTGAGGCCCGCTCCACGGTTAACGGCAGGATAGTAGGCGTTCGAAAGGCCTGCCGCAGTGAAGTTTCCCGCAATAAAAGAGTAGTTTGGCTGCCATTTGCCGTTGTCGCCCTTGCAGATGACGGCGCTGGCGATAGCGTAGAGCGCGCGCTTCTTGATGGTGCCGGTGCCTTTGTAGAAGTATCGCGGGTCCTGGTGGAAGAGCGACGGGTAGATGGCTCCGCCGAAGAAGGTAGCGCTGAAGGTGTCCGCTGTGGCCGCGCCGAAGCGTTTTCCGTAGCCTGCCGGGCCTTGGCCAAAGCCGGAGAACGAGTTATTCGCCTGCTCAATTCCCGCGGCGATGGCGGTAAAGCCGAAGGTGACGGGATCAATGGCGGTGCGCCAGGCGAGATGGTACTTCTGCCCTGCAGAGAGCGGCTCAGGGTTCTTTTCAAAGGTGACGAAGAAGTTAGGGATCACGCCAAGCACGCGCTGCTTTTCCTCGCTCTTGAGCTGCTCAACGGCCACTTGGTGCGGAGAAAGAGCGTCGACCGAGGTATAGACCGTAGCCATCTTCATCTGAATGACGGGGAGATCCGCGTCTTTGCCCGGTTGGATGACGATGCCGGGACGTGTCCATGTGTTGAATCCCGCAGCGGTAAGGGTGATGGTGTAGGTGCCGGGCGCGACGCTGTCTATCTTGAAGAAGCCATCCTTGTTCGAGGCGGCCGAATAAGCTGGGAGGCCCGGGCCTGTGAGAGCTATCTGGGCGTCTGCGACATCGACTCCCTCCGCGGAGGTGACGGTACCGACGAGCTGGCTCGACGTAGAGGAGGCCGGTTGGGCCGTAGCTTGAGGCATGGGAGCATCCACAAGCGCGACACTTACGGCTGCCTGTGAAGCCTGTTGAGCCTTGAGTGGCGACGGGAGCAAAAGCAAACAAAGAACAAGCGTGCAGAGACTGCGCATTAGGCGGGCGCTCCTCATGATTGGGAATACCCGGCATTTTTATTGGCCGTTCTTCCTGTTGGACGTGATTCGCGGTGGGAAGACGCAAGGATCGGTGACGAACTTCGGACGGAGCGTAGGGATAGCGAAAACCGAGGGGCTTACGATTGCATTGCGCTTCTTTCTCACAGAAACAGCGCGAAATAAGCCCGAAATCGTTGACGTCTTGCCAGCGGATTGGTACAGTTAGAGGGTTCCGTATGTATCCGGGTCGTATTGAGCGGTATTGTCGATACGAACAGGGCAGAGAAAAGCCCCGGCGGGTCGCAGGATTTGGCGATTTCCGCTAGACTGGAAAGAGAGTACGACCGCTGTTGGACTGGCTTTTCGAGGCTGGTCTGAGGTAAGAAGCAGCGGCCTTTCGTTCGAGCCTGCGACACCCTCCACCCTGGATGGGCTATGTGGGCCGGAACAGCGAAACGGAGTCGTCACCTGGGCAATTTGGTGGGAAAGCGCGAAGGCGTTTTCTGCTGTGTTGTGTAGGGAGTTCGGCCACCGTCGACTGTTTTGTTCGTCTGGTTGTGTGTTGTTTGCAGGGTAAACACGCTTTTGGGCGTGGTTGCGTTGCGAGTACAGACGCGAAGCAGGATGTACTCGCCGGAGTGCGCGACCTTCAGGTCAAGAGCGCGCTCTTGCCGCATGTGCGGTCGGCTGAAGTGCGTTTTGTTGGCGCGGCGTGAAGTTTGTGAAGTTCGAATTGGTATGTGAGGAGATCTACTGTGCCTACGTTTCATCAGCTTGTGAAGAAGGGTCGGACTGCGCCGAACTACAAGACGGCCAGCCCGGCATTGCAGGGATCGCCCCAGCGCCGTGGAGTTTGCACCCGCGTGTACACGCAGACACCGAAGAAGCCGAACTCGGCTCTCCGTAAGGTCGCACGTGTGCGCCTGACGAACGGTATCGAAGTGACGAGCTATATCCCGGGCGAAGGCCACAACCTGCAGGAGCACTCGATTGTGCTGATCCGCGGCGGACGCGTGAAGGATCTGCCGGGTGTTCGCTATCACATCGTGCGCGGAACGCTGGATTCCGTGGGTGTTGCAAAGCGCCTGCAGAGCCGCTCCAAGTACGGTGCAAAGCGTCCTAAGGCTGCAACCAAGTAGTTTGCAGTTTCTTAGTCGCTAGAAAATAACGAATTTTTCAGGTCCAGATGCTTGAGATGTCTACGGCGCTGGAGGAAGACGAGAAGAGAGAGTAATGCCAAGAAAAGGTTATATCGCCAAGCGTGAGGTTTCACCGGATCCGGTGTACCAGTCGACCCTCGTGACGAAGTTTGTGAACTCGATGATGTGGGGCGGCAAGAAGTCGACCGCACAGGGCATTTTCTACGAGAGCATGAAGAATCTCGAAGCCAAGGGTGGCGGCGACGACGCTCTGAAGATCTTCAAGAAGGCCGTTGAGAACGTGAAGCCTCTGCTGGAAGTCAAGAGCCGCCGTGTTGGTGGTGCAAACTACCAGGTGCCGATCGAAGTGAATCCGGAGCGCCGCACCTCGCTCGCGATCCGCTGGCTGGTGAGCTATGGACGTAGCCGCGGCGAGAAGGGCATGGTCGAAAAGTTGACGGCTGAGCTTCTGGATGCTGCGAATGGTCGTGGCGCTGCGATGAAGAAGAAGGAAGACGTTCATCGTATGGCTGAAGCGAACAAGGCATTTGCTCACTACCGCTGGTAGTTTGGGCTTGAGTTTGCAGTAAGCAGTGAATGGGTTTCGCAACCGCGAACGAAAGTTCGCAGAAGAGATAAAAGACCGTGGCTCGCACAGTACCTCTCAATAAATGTCGCAACATTGGCATCATGGCTCACATCGACGCCGGCAAGACGACGACGACCGAGCGCATTCTTTACTATACGGGTGTTAACTACCGCATTGGAGAGGTGCACGAGGGCACTGCCACCATGGACTGGATGGAGCAGGAGCAGGAGCGCGGAATTACGATTACCTCTGCCGCAACGACCTGCACCTGGAACGGCATCCTGATCAACATTATCGATACCCCGGGTCACGTGGACTTCACCGCTGAGGTGGAGCGTTCGCTCCGCGTGCTCGACGGTGCGGTTGCGTGCTTCGACGCGGTTGCCGGTGTGCAGCCCCAGTCGGAGACGGTGTGGCGTCAGGCGGACAAGTATAAGGTTCCCCGTATCTGCTTCATCAATAAGATGGACAAGAACGGCGGCGATGCTGAGTACGCGACGCAGACTATCCGGGATCGCCTCGGAGCGAAGGCTGTCATGACCCAGCTCGCGATCGGCGCGGAGGCGAAGTTTGCTGGCGTGGTCGATCTGGTGGAGATGAAGGCGATTCTCTGGCACGACGAGACCATGGGCTCGAAGTACTCCATGGAAGAGATTCCGGCGGATCTGAAGGACAAGGCGCAGGAGTTCCGCAATCTTCTGATCGAGGCGGTTGCCGATCAGGACGATGCTCTGATGGAGAAGTATCTCGATGGTCAGGAGCCGACGGTTGCAGAGTTGAAGTCTGCGATTCGCAAGGCCACCATTGGCATGCACATCTTCCCGGTTCTTATGGGGTCGAGCTTCAAGAACAAGGGTGTGCAGACTCTGCTTGACGCAGTAGTCGATTACCTTCCGAGCCCACTCGACATTCCTCCCATGATCGGTCACGATCCCGAAGACATGGAAGTGGAGATCATCCGCAAGGCCGACGACAAGGAGCCCCTCTCTGCTCTTGGATTCAAGATCATGACCGACCCCTTCGTAGGTCAGCTGATCTTCATCCGTATCTACTCGGGTGTACTGAAGACCGGAGACTCGGTTCTGAATCCGCGTACGCGTAAGACGGAGCGCATCGGTCGTCTGCTCAAGATGCATGCGAACAAGCGTGAAGAGATTACCGAGATCATGGCGGGCGATATCTGCGCCGCTGTAGGTCTCAAGAATTTGATCACGGGAGATACCATCTGCTCCGAAAAGGACCCGGTTGTTCTGGAGTCGATCGACTTCCCGGCGCCTGTTATCGCGGTTGCAGTGGAGCCGAAGACCAAGGCCGATCAGGAAAAGATGGGCATGGCACTCTCGAAGCTGGCGCAGGAAGATCCTACCTTCCGCGTTCATACGGATCCGGATTCGAACCAGACCATCATCTCCGGCATGGGCGAGCTTCATCTCGAGATCATCGTGGATCGCATGATGCGCGAGTACAAGGTGGAAGCGAACGTAGGTAAGCCACAGGTGGCGTACCGCGAGACGATCCGCACGAACTCCGACGCGGAAGGCAAGTACATCCGCCAGTCGGGTGGTTCCGGTAACTACGGTCACGCGAAGATTCGCATTGAGCCGAACGAGCCGGGCAAGGGTTACGAGTTCACGAACGACACCAAGGGCGGCGCGATTCCGAAGGAGTATGTGAAGCCGATCGACCAGGGCATCCAGGAAGCCATGCAGGGCGGCATTCTGGCGGGCTACGAGATGGTCGACATCAAGGTCAGCCTCTACGACGGTTCGTATCACGACGTCGACTCCAACGAAATGGCGTTCAAGATTGCCGGCTCGATGGCGTTCAAGGAAGCCGCACGCAAGGCGAAGCCGGTTCTTCTGGAACCAGTGATGAGCGTGGAAGTGACCGTCCCCGAGGAGTACATGGGAACGATCATCGGCGATCTGAACTCGCGCCGTGGACGCATTGAAGGTATGGAGATGGTGGGAGGTTCGCAGGTCATCAAGGCGAACGTTCCGCTCAGCGAGATGTTCGGTTACGCCACCCACATGCGGTCATCTACGCAGGGTCGCGCAAACTACTCGATGCAGTTCAGCCGCTACGAAGAAGCGCCTCGCTCGGTTTCGGAAGAGATCATCGCGAAGGTCCAGGGCAAGGAAAGATAGTCCTCGCCGGACGGGCGGAAGCCCTCGGCGAATCAATAGAGATTTTCAGTAACCGATTTTGAAGTAACGGAGAGCAACATGGCGAAGGAAAAGTTTGACCGGTCTAAGCCGCACGTAAACGTAGGAACGATTGGTCATATTGATCATGGCAAGACGACGTTGACGGCAGCGATTACGAAGGTATTGTCGAAGCACAACCCGAAGAACAGCTTCCGTTCGTTTGACACGATCGATAACGCACCGGAAGAGCGCGAGCGCGGTATTACGATTGCGACTTCGCACGTGGAGTATGAGACGGCGAACCGTCACTATGCTCACGTGGACTGCCCTGGCCACGCCGATTACATCAAGAACATGATCACGGGCGCAGCGCAGATGGACGGCGCGATCCTGGTGGTTGCAGCGACCGACGGCCCGATGCCCCAGACCAAGGAGCACGTTCTTCTGGCGCGCCAGGTTGGCGTACCGTACATCGTTGTGTTCCTGAACAAGTGCGATGCCGTCGAAGACCCTGAGCTGATCGACCTGGTCGAGATGGAAGTGCGCGAGCTTCTGAGCAAGTATGACTTCCCTGGCGACGACGTTCCTGTGATCCGTGGCTCTGCCCTGGGCGCTCTGAACGGCGAAGCGCAGTGGGAAGCGCAGATCGACGCTCTGATGGATGCAGTCGATAAGAACGTTCCTCAGCCTGACCGCCTTGTGGATCTGCCGTTCCTGATGCCGATCGAAGATATCTTCTCGATCTCCGGCCGTGGAACTGTGGTGACGGGCCGTATCGAGCGTGGCCGTATCAAGGTCGGCGAGCCGGCTCAGATCGTTGGCTTCCGCGATACGCAGAACACGACGGTAACGGGCGTTGAGATGTTCAAGAAGCAGCTGGACGAGGGTCTTGCTGGTGACAACGCAGGTCTTCTTCTGCGCGGTACGGCGAAGGACGATGTCGAGCGCGGCATGGTTCTGGCCAAGCCGGGATCGATTACGCCGCATACGACGTTCAAGGGCGAGATCTATGTTCTCTCGAAGGAAGAGGGCGGACGTCATACGCCGTTCTTCGACGGCTATCGTCCCCAGTTCTACTTCCGTACTACGGACGTGACGGGCTCGGCGAAGCTGCCAGCGGGTACAGAGATGGTGATGCCGGGCGATAACATCTCGCTGGAGATCACGCTGCACACGCCGGTTGCGATGGAAAAGGGTCTGCGGTTCGCTATCCGTGAGGGTGGACGCACCGTCGGCGCAGGTACCATCTCCGAGATCATCAAGTAGTCCGTTTCAAGTTGTAAATCGCAAGTTTAGTGTGAGGCTGCGGTTCGTTACGAACCGCAGCACAGAAACCAAGATCTTTAGCAACACGAAAGAAGAGAGAGATTATGGCTGGACAGCAGAGAATCCGAATTCGCCTGAAGGCATACGACTATCGCGTTCTGGATACGTCCACGGGCGAGATCGTTGAGACGGCAAAGCGCACGGGCGCACAGGTTGCGGGACCCATTCCGCTTCCGACGATGAAGAACAAGTACTGCGTTCTTCGCTCCCCGCACGTGGACAAGAAGAGCCGCGAGCAGTTCGAGATCCGTACGCACAAGCGCCTGCTCGACATCCTCGAGCCGACGCAGCAGACTGTAGACGCGCTGATGAAGCTCGAT
>JAHFTZ010000120.1 GCA_023265355.1 Terriglobus sp. | reverse complement strand
GTCCCGCGACAGACGCATCCCGTCCGGAGCCTGGCCAGCCACAGAAACACTTGCGGCGTAGACGGTATAGCCCTTCCGCATCTGTGTTCCTTCGGAGTTCACGGTGTAGCGATTCACCGCCATGCCGCGCACGCTTGCGGAAGAGAACTGAATCTCCGGCGAGATCGCCTTCACCTTTGGATCGGTTGCGTAGAGGCCGCTGGCAACGGTGATCCGCTTCGTCCACTCGTCTTCATCCAGAGACAGATGCACCAGAGGTTCCACGTACTGTACTGGTTTGACCGCGGAGAAATCGTCCGCCGTCGGCGGTGTCTGGAAGCGCTTCAGCGCAGCCTGCTTGGCCGCATAGCTTCGCAGAGCGTTCTTGTACGCCTCGTCGGTGGCGAACCACAGGCTCTGCCGCAGAGCGGCCGTTTCGCCGTCCTCGGGAGCTACCTGCACCACGCCGTCCCCGCGCGCGCTGTTGCTGTCCTGCTTGTAGTCGCCGATGCGCAGGCTTACGCGCAGCAGCTTCTGGTGCGACTTGTCCCGGCGCACAAGCGCGCCAAAGTTCGCCGACGCTTCAAACTGCGCAATGTCCTCAAGGCGATACTCGATGAAGTAGGGCTTCTGCATTCCCGGCAGAACGAGCTTCGCGACGGAACGATCCAGCTCTGCTTTCATCGCTGCGAGGATCTTGTCGTTCTGCACGGTATCCTGCGCGCCCGCAGCAAGCCCAACACCCAACGCCGCCACCATCAAACTACGAGAAAGAATCTGCATTAGCGCACCTCTTTCTTCGTCTGCGCGTCATCATCGAAAGACGGTGGAGGAAGGATCGGAGGTCGCGTTGTTCCCTGCGCTAAGCGCTGCGTTTCGATCTCCGTCACCAGCATGGGAGGAGCTACGGCGCTTACCGGAACCGTACCCGACTCCGCTCCGCACTCGCCGTTGAAGATGTCCTGGTGATTGCCTGTCGCTACGATGCGGTTCAGCGCGGCCTGCGGCGTTCCTACGATGGAAACACCACGCACCAGCTCATCCGGCCGCCCGTCCACAAAGACGCGATAGACCACCAGCGGCATCACGGAGAAGGCCTGCGGGCTGCGTCGGCTTGTCACCGCAAAGCCGGAGGAAATATCCTCAAAGTAGAGACCATAGGGCTTGCCCTGTTTCTTGGCTTCGGCGATCAGCATCTTGCGCAGCTCATCGTCGCTCACGGTCTTGGTCGAAGTCACGATTAGGTTCCCTTGCCGCCCCGTGGGCATGCGCCCGCTCTGCGCGCGGCCATGACCGTTCGACTGTGAGAAGCTCGCAATCGGAAGACGCGACATGAGAAACGTCTTCAGCGTTCCATCCGTAATCAGGTCCACGCGGCGAGCCGCCTGTCCCTCGTCATCGAAGACGTAGTGCCCGCTCAACGGTGTGCCGTGAAAATCCGACAACGTCGGATCGTCTGCGACGGAGAGGAACGAAGGCAAAATCGGCTTATTCAACATCTTGGTAAACGTCTGCCCCTCTTCATCTCCGCGCTGACGCTGCCCTTCCAGGCGATGCCCAAGCACTTCGTGAAAAAAGACCGCAGAGGCACGGCCACTGAGAATCGCCGGTCCGTTGTACGGCTCCGTCACAGGAGCCACGCGCAGCGCTTCGAGATTCTTCGCCATCGCCTGGATCTTCTCCGTGAGCTCGGCCTGCTTCGGCAGATGCGCTACGGTATCGGCCTCAAAGGTCTCCACGCGGAAGAGGTCCATGCCATCGTCGGCACGTGCTCGCGCCACGACTACTAGCCGCGCGTTGTGATACGGCGTCGAGACGCGGGTGCCTTCGGAAGAGAGGAAGTAGTCGCTCTCATTGTTGACTGTGAGCCCCACCACCGAATAAAAGATCCCGCGATAGCCGCGCAGCTCCGCTGACAGCTCGCGCAGGCGCTTCTCCCATGCGGCGCGGTCCACGGATAACGAAGACCCCGGAGCAATGGGGGAAGTCGCCGCTTTTTCGACCGAAAAATCGTTGGACGAATCTTCTTCCTTCGCACGCACCTGCTGGTCGGTCTTCACCTTCAGGTAGCTGTCCAGGGCACGTCCATAGCCGCGGTTGGTCGCGAACCAGAGAGAGCGCTCAATCGCGGCGCGATCGTCCGCCAGCGGCAGAGGGATCGTCGTGACGCCTGAAGGCCTGCGGTCGCCGTGGGTGTTGTCCAGCTGTGGCGTTCCGATGCGCACCTGCACATCCGCTGAACGGCTATGTCTCTGGTTCGAGCTGGTGATCGAACCGTACTGCGCGGACATATTCAGCGTCGTCGCATCCGCCACCGCGTACGACAGAAAGTACGGAGCAGGCTGGTCTGTGCCGCCCTTCCCCAGCGAAGACATAGCGCGCTGAAGCTCCGCATCCATCGCGGAAAGGAGCAAAGAGCTGTCCGCCTTTACCGGCGGAGTAGGATCCGCAGCAACGGCAGAGAGGGAAGCAAAGGAAGTAACAAAGAGAGCAACAGCGGGTACGATACGAAAAATCTGCATAGTTTAGAGACGCACGGGACGAACCCGTGGCGTGGTGTGAGTGTAACGGAAACGCGCCATCGCAGTATTCTTTCGCCCGATAGCGCACTCGTGGAAGAATCTCCTCAAAGACCTTCCGGAGAGGTAACCATGCTGCGCTCGCTCAAAATCCTTCTACTTTTCCTGTCGCTTCTGCCCTTCGCCGCGACGGCCAGAGCGCAGCAGGCTACGCCCTCGCCGACTCCGCAGACGCAGACCGGCAGTACACCGGCCTACTCCCTCTCCGGGGACAAGCTTCAAAAGTCCATCAAGGTCTCGCGCATCCGGGAGATCGTTCACTTCGCGCAGGCGGGATGGGACATCGCCGCGATCATCGTCCTGCTCTCACTCGGTGTCTTCTCTCGCGCACGCAACATTGCGGAGAACATCAGCTCAAACGTCTGGGTCCAGTGCCTGATCTACATCCCGATCTTTCTGATGCTGCTCACAGTCATCGATCTCCCCATCGACCTATACATGCACACCGTCTCGCTGAAATATGGCCTCAGCGTGCAGACCTGGGGAGGCTGGATATGGGATCTGACCAAGGGTCTTTTGATCGGCATGGCCCTGTCTTACCTGCCCGCCATGCTCCTCAAGCTCATCTTCCGCAAGGCACCACAGAAGTGGTGGCTGATCTTCTGGGGAGCCTCCATTCCCACCATTGTTTTTCTGGTCTTCATTGCTCCAGTCGTTCTGGAACCGTTAATGAACAAATACGAGTCGCTGCAGCCGAAGGCCCCGGCCCTTGTGAACCGTTTGGAACAGGTCGTCTCCCGGGGCGGCCTGGTGATCCCGCCCGCACGCATGTTCTGGATGGATGCCAGCTCTAAAACCACACAGATGAACGCCTACGTCACCGGCATCGGCGCGTCGAAGCGGGTTGTGGTGTGGGATACCACCATCGCCAAGCTGAACCTGGACGAGACCTCGGTCGTCTTCGGCCACGAGATGGGCCACTACGTCCTGAACCACATCTGGAGGGGCATCGCCTTTACGATTGCGGTGCTGTTTGTCACGCTCTTTCTCGCGAAGGTCTTCATCGACTGGGCCATCGCCCGCTTTGGGGCCTCGTGGCAGGTGCGCGGCCTCAGCGACTGGGCTTCCCTCGCCGTCCTTATGCTCGCCCTCTCCATCTTTGGCTTCCTCCTCGAACCGGTGACAAACGGCTTCTCTCGCTCCATGGAGCATCAAGCGGACGTCTACGGCATGGAAGCCGTCCACGGCATTGTTGCGAATCCGCAGGAATCGGCCCGCAGCGCCTTCCAGAAGCTCGGCGAAGCCTCCCTCGTCGACCCCAACCCGAACGCCTTTGTGGAGTTCTGGACCGGAAGCCATCCCTCCATCGCCAGCCGCGCCGCGTTTGCCGCAAGCTATGACCCCTGGCAGCCGAGCAAGCAGCCGGAGTTCTTCAAGAAGTAGAATCTCCCGATGGAACCTGACTGCATCTTCTGCCGCATCGTCGCGGGCGAGATCCCTGCGACAAAAGTCTACGAGGACAACCTCTGCCTCGCCTTCCGCGACCTCCACCCCGTCGCGCCCACGCACGTTCTCCTGATCCCGAAGGAGCATCTCTCCTCGCAGGCGCATGCGCTGGAAACCCACGAGGCTCTGCTTGGGCATCTCGTCTTTATCGCGGCAAAAGTAGCGGGAGAACGGGGCCTCTCCAACGGCTTTCGCACCGTCATCAACACCGGAGATGACGGCGGACAGACCGTCCACCACCTCCACCTGCATATTCTGGGTGGACGCCAGATGCACTGGCCTCCGGGATAGGTCGGGTGTCTAATAGGGAGTAGCGGAGGCAACTATGGCTTCGAACACAGAGACGTTCAGCATAACGCTTTCATCGGAACTTGCGGCCAAAGTGCGCGCGCGCATAGAACCCGGCATCTTTGAAACCGAGAGTGACGTCATAGAGGCGCTGTTGGGCGCAGATCTCGCCGACGATTTCAGCGGCGATCCGGCCTTCGAGGCCTGGATGCGAGAGGAGTGTCTGCCAACGCTCGAAAGAATCGACGCTGGAACTGAAAAGATGTACACCGCCGAGGAAGCTTTGGAACAACTGGAAATCAGGCGCACCGCCCGGGGATGAGATACAGGGTTCTTCTTTCCGACAGAAGTCTTGACCAATTAGGTTTGATCGAAGAGTACATCGCTGAGGCGTCTTCTCGCGAAATGGCCCGCCGCTTCGTAACGAGCATCGTTCGGGAGTGCTTCAGCCTGGATTCCCTCCCTATCGGGGAACGCCTCGTACGGTACGGGGTCGCGCCCTGCGCTCGATCAGCTATCGTCGACGCGTTTCTATCTTTTATCGAATTAAAGAAGAAACCGTCGAAATACTCGGCATCTACTACGGCGGGCAGGACTTCAGGAAAAACTTCCAGCAATAGCAAAGAGGGCAGCGACCGAAGTCGCTGCCCTCTTTCCAGCTTTGAAAGCTACTGGTTGAAGTTCTGTTCTTCCTCGTCTTCCACGCCATAGCGGCGGAGGAGATTCGGCAGGTTTTGCGAGAACGCGGCCTTGGCCATGACGGTGTCGCAGCCCGCTTCGACGGCCTTCGCCTTCAGGTCGCCCTGCAGATGTGAGAGGAAGCCGATGATGGAGGTGCCCTTCTTCAGCTTGGCCTTCAGCTTCGGGATCAGCGTCAGAGGCTTGGCGTTGGCGTTGTTCAGATCCACCACGATCAGCGCCGGATGGTCTTTTTCTTCCATATCGACCAGCTGCGCGACGATGTCCTTGTCCGCCTTGATGAAGGCGACCTTGACGCCCTGATTCTTCGCGGCTTCTGTGACCTTGGCCGTGACGAAAAGGTCATCGACAAAGAAGTAGATGTGCGTCGGTGCATCTTCCGGAATCGCAACTGGACGGTAGTTGGTCAGCAACTCCGCCGGCATACGGTCTTCGCGATGCTGGTTGTAGTGCTGCTGTCCGCCGCCGCGGCGCACGTTGCCATGCACCTCGATCGTCGAACGGGGCGATTCGGCAAAGTTGCCGTTCGCCTCGCGGTAGCTGTGGTCCATGGGGCCGACAAAGCTGCGCGGTCCGCGCTGCTGCTTGCCACCGTTGCTGCCATTGCGTCCACGGCGCTGTCCCTGTCCACCGGCGTGCAGGCTGTTACCGGGTTCCGGTCGCGGAGAGCGGTTCTCACCGCCGCCACTGCCCTCACCCGCACGGCGAAACTTCTTCTTCCAGCGCTTGCCCTGGCCGTTGCTCTGGCCCTGGGCCTGACCATTATTCTGGGTACGCTGTTGTCCATTGGGCTGGCTTGCAGCCTGTACGGGAGCTCCATTCGACGCGCCATTGTCGGCACTATTCGAACTCGATCCGGCCTCTCCATCGCCTGAGGCAGATACGCTGCCCACAACTTCGCCACTTCCTGCGGCGCCAGCTTCCCCTACGCCCGGCTTCTTCCGCTTGCGGCGGCGACGGCGGTTCTTGTTAGCTGCACCTGGCTGGCCAGATTCGCCACCATTCTCTATCCCGGCCTGAACCGGAGGAGGGGGTCCCTGCGGCATGGGAGCCTCGGGGAGATTCGCTTCTGAACTCATTGCCACTTCCTGGTTACTTCGTACTTTCCAATCACTGCACACACAACCACACGCTGTCGCCTCTGCTGCTGCAGGACGTCAAAGCACGCTAAGCCGGTATGTGAAGGTCGGAAGAAACGATGATCAAGTTCTACTCAAAAAGAACACTAATAGAAAAACATAGGTTCGGCGAGGATCAGTTTCGGAAGTCCCACCGGGTGTCTTCCAGGATCGGTCGCATCAAGGTGTCGCCCATCGCGACCCACTTTGTACCCGTTTGCAGGATCTCGCGTTCTGGTGAACCCATCTGAGAAGTCCAGGAACAGGGGCTACAACCACGCATTCCAGCAGTCGTGATACTACCACTCTACCGATTAACGCGCAAGCTCCCAATTAGGGGATACGGAGCTGCACCTGATCCCGACTCCAGATAGTACACTTAAAACAGAAAAGCCACCGCGCCCGCGATGACCTTCCCGTTCCGCACTGCTCTTGCCAATGGCCAGCCACTGGCCTCCTGAATAGATCGGTTTCGTCATGCGAAACCCTTGCTCTGGCTGGGCGATCGAGACATCTATGGACCCGATTCGTTCCTGCAGCCTTTGCAGAAAATGATGCAGTGCACGTTTTGCGCTACTGCTCAACGCTTATACCTAAAGCATTTCCCGCGCCAAACCCTAAATGGTTGGTTTAAAAGCACCCCAATGGAACCGGCCTACCGGAAACTCCGGAAATCCGAACACCTTCGGTCTTTTACCTACCAAAATCCATAGAATTCGGGGCAATCCTCCCTATTTCCCTGCTTTAAAGCTGCCTCCTGCGATAATGATCGAGGAGGGTCTCATGACGATCATTAAACCAATCGACCTCCGTCCTGATCCGCTCGATCTGGATGTCTCCATTCTTCCGGATGCCATCAGCTACGCCGAAGATA
>JAHFTZ010000119.1:2735-7014 GCA_023265355.1 Terriglobus sp. | reverse complement strand
GAGGGCCTCAGTCCTGCGATTTCGATCGAGCAAAAGACCACCTCGCGCTCGCCGCGCTCGACGGTCGGCACAATCACCGAGATCTACGATTACCTGCGCCTTCTCTGGGCCAGCGTAGGCAGACCGCACTGCCCCAACTGCGGTCTTGAGATCACGCGCCAGTCTGCCGACCAGATCGTCGAACGCGTCGTCTCGCTCGAACCGGGCGAGCGCATTACCGTGATGGCTCCGCTCGTCCGGGGACGCAAAGGCGAGTTCCGCGAAGAGCTTGAGGCGCTGGACCAGCAAGGCTTCCGCGCACGCGTTGATGGCCAGATGATCGAAATCGAAGAGGGTATGCGCCTGGAAAAGCGCAAGAATCACACGATCGAAGCCGTCGTCGACCGCATCCTGCTGAAGAAGGACGAGAATGGCAAGCCGGACACGCGCCGCCTCGAAGCCAGCGTGCAGAAGGCTTTGCAGATGGCGAACGGTCTGGTCCTGATTGGGATTCACGGCTACGACGAAACGCTCTATTCGTCCTCGATGGCCTGTCCCGAGTGCGGCATTAATGTGCCCAAGCTCGAGCCGCGCTCTTTCTCCTTCAACTCCACCTACGGCGCCTGCCCGGAATGCAACGGATTGGGATCGATCTACGACTTCGACCCCGCCAAGACCATTACCGACTGGAGCAAGCCGCTTCTCGATGGCGCGATGGGCCCAGGCTCAAGCTCAAGCTACCTTCTACGCCTGATCAAGCTGGGCGCGGAAAAATACAAGATCAACCTCAAGCTTCCTTTTGAAGAGCTGTCGGAACCGCACCAGAAGATTCTTCTCTACGGCCCTCCACGTGGCGAGTCCGCACGGACCGGCTTTCACGGTATCTTCTCCTACCTGCGCGATTCGATGGAAGAGTCCAAGAGCGATTCGTTTCGCGAGTACTACATGCAGTTCATGTCTGCGACCGAGTGCCCGCAGTGCAAGGGCCAACGCCTGCGTCCCGAGTCGCTCGCCGTCACGGTGGAAGGCCGCTCCATCGCCGATTTCACCTCCCTTTCACTCGCCCGCGCGATGATTGCCGCACGCGCGATGAAGTTTGTAGGGCGCGAGAAGCTGATCGCAGACCGCCTCCAGCGCGAGGTGATCGAACGCCTGGAATTTCTTAACGCCGTCGGCCTGAACTATCTGTCGCTAAACCGAAGCGCCGCTACGCTCAGCGGCGGTGAAGGCCAGCGCATCCGGCTTGCCACGCAGATCGGATCGCGTCTGCGCGGTGTTCTCTATGTCCTAGATGAGCCCTCCATTGGCCTGCACCAGAGGGACAACATGCGTCTCATTCAGGCCATGGAAAACCTCCGTGACCTCGGCAACACTGTGCTGGTTGTGGAGCACGACGAAGACACGATTCAGAAGGCCGATTACGTTCTCGATCTCGGCCCCGGCGCTGGCAAGAACGGCGGCGAACTAATCGCTGCGGGTACACCTGCGGAGATCATGGCCGAGCCGAAATCTCTTACCGGAAGGTACATGGCCGGTGAGATCGAGATCCTTTCGCGACCCGTTCCGCGCGCCCTCAGCGGAAAGTGGATCACCGTGGAGAACGCCCGAAGCCACAATCTGCAAAACGTCACGGCGAAGTTCCCTCTCGGCGTGATGACAGTCGTCACAGGGGTAAGTGGAAGCGGCAAGAGTACCCTGGTTAATGACATTCTTTACCGCTCATTGGCAAAGCTTCTCTACCGCAGCAAGGAAGAGCCCGGCCTACACGGCGCGGTGCTTGGAGCGGAGCAACTCGACAAGGTCATCCAGATCGACCAGTCCCCGATCGGTCGCACGCCACGTTCCAACCCGGCCACTTATACCGGCGTCTTCACCGCCATCCGCGACCTCTTCGCCATGCTTCCAGACAGCCGCGAGCGTGGCTACAAGCCCGGACGCTTCAGCTTCAACGTACAGGGTGGACGCTGCGAGGCATGCCAGGGTGACGGCCAACGCCGCATCGAGATGAACTTTCTTCCGGATGTCTACGTCCTCTGCGAAGTCTGCAACGGACGCCGCTACAACCAGGAGACGCTTAGCGTAAAGTTCAACGGCCACTCCATCGCGGATGTGCTCGATCTCTCCATCGCCGATGCGCTTACGATTCTGGCCGACATCCCAAACGTCAAAATCAAACTGCAGACGCTGGTCGATGTCGGCCTGGGATATATCCATCTCGGCCAGTCCGCGACCACGCTCTCTGGGGGCGAAGCACAGCGCATGAAGTTGGCGAAGGAACTCAGCAAGCGCCAGACGGGAAAGACGCTTTACCTTCTCGACGAACCCACCACGGGCCTTCACTTTGACGACGTGCGCAAACTGCTTGAAGTACTCGATAGGCTCACCGATCTCGGCAACTCGATCATCATCATCGAGCACAACCTGGACGTGATCCGCAACGCCGACTGGATTATCGACATGGGCCCGGAAGGCGGTGAGGGCGGCGGCACTATCGTCGCCGAAGGAACGCCGGAGCAGGTCGCCAGCGTGGAAGCTTCGCACACCGGAGAGTTTCTCGCGCGGCACTACGTGGCCCGCCCCGGAAGCATGCGTCCGCCCGCGCCGAAATACGAGGCCCCCGTCGTTGTGAAGACGGAGATCGCCAACGCTACCAAGTTTGCACCTTCCGCCGAAGAGAAGGCCGCCAAGCGCAAAGCGGCTGCGAAGTCTGCGGCGAAAAAGAGCGCTGAGAAAAAAGCCGCTCGCGAGGCGGAGACCCCGGTAGCTTCAGCGAAAAAGGCAGCGAAGAAGAAAGTGGCCAAGAAGTGAGCGACTGGAGGGACAGCTTCCACGACCGAAGCGAGATTGCTAAAACCGGCGAGGTGATTGGAGGCGACCTTGTCCAAGAGGCGCTCGCCGCTGAGCCGGAGCCTTTGCCTGAGGATAGCCGTCAGCCGCATCTTGGCTACGCGCTCTCGCTGGCTGTGATGGCCGTCGTCTTCACTCCCCTGGTTCTGGGTATCATCCTCGGCTGCGGCATCGCTACGGGCACGCTTCCCAAAGATGCCATGCATCACCTCCTGGACTTTCCCCGCGTCACGGTTTTTGCGAATCTCGCCGGGACGGCTGTGACGCTTCTGGCTGGATGGGCGATCTTTCAGGCAATGTGGAAGCGGCCTTTCTGGTCCGTCGTTCAACTGAATCCAGCCGCTCTTGAAGGACGTGCGGGGAAACTCATACTCACCGGTCTGGTCATGAGCCTTTCCGCCTCCGCGATCGAGCATCTCCTCACACTTCCCAAAGAGATGCCCATCGAGACCTTCTTTCACGCGCGTGGTGTTCTCTGGATGTTGACCTTTTATGGCGTCGTCATCGCCCCGTTTTTTGAAGAGACACTCTTTCGCGGCATGCTTCTTCCTGCGCTCGCCATGGCCTTTGACTGGTTTCGCCGCACACCGATCGAACCTGAAGATCTCTGGAAGCATGGCCTCTCCCGACGTGCCGTTGCGCTCAGTGCTGTTCTGACCAGCATCGGCTTCGCAAGCCTGCATGCGAACCAGTTAGGCAACGCCTGGAATGCCGTTGCGGTTCTGGTCTGCGTTGGTATGGGCCTGGCGTGGGTTCGCCTGAAGTATGACTCGCTCGCAGCATCGATCCTCGTTCACGCGGCCTACAATGGCAGCCTTTTCCTAGGCATGTTTATCGCTACAGGCGGCTATCGCCATCTGGAAAATCTAACGAAGTAAAATCATGCTCATGGATGACGAACGTAAAGCTCTCCTCGACCTCATCGCAGCCAAGAGCTTCCGCCTTGGCGACTTCACGCTTGCTTCGGGCAAAAAGAGCGACTACTACATCGACTGCCGCATCACCACGCTCGATGCCGAGGGCGGACGCCTCTCCGGCCTGATCCTGGCGGACCTCATCCGTACTTATGCGCCGGAGACAGAGGGCGTGGGCGGCCTCACCATGGGTGCTGACCCGCTTGTATCCAATACGGCCAGTGCTACTGCTTGGTGGCGCCTCTCGCATCCTGAGTCACCCCTCGTGCACGGTTTTCTTGTGCGCAAGCAGGAGAAGGCACACGGCACCGGACGTCGCGTCGAGGGTTTCGTGAAAGAAAACGCGCCTGTGGTCATTGTGGATGATGTCTGCACGACTGGTGCATCCACCGTGACAGCCATCGAAGCTGCAAAAGCTGCGGGCATGAACGTGATCGCCGTGATGTGCCTTGTCGACCGACAGCAGGGTGGCCGCGAGACCATCGAAGCCGGAGCGCCGGGTGCAAAGTTTGTGAGCGTCTTTACCGCAGACGACGTCC
>JAHFTZ010000119.1:0-2725 GCA_023265355.1 Terriglobus sp. | reverse complement strand
GCCAGGCCGAATCGGTCTAAAGGTCCGTCGCTTCGCTTACGCTGACGCCTTCTTTCGTAAAGAGCACTTTGCATTTCCCGCAAACCGGACAGGGGCGACCCTTCCGGTGTAGTACCTGGGAAGTGACAAACACTTTGCCACACGCGAAGCAGCGTACCGCTGCTGTATTTCCATACCAGTCCTCGTCCTGACCGAGGTTATTCTTGTCTAACAGACGCATCTCCCGATAGTAGATGGGTTCTGGCCTCTTCGCCCTTTCATCGCCTAAAATCGATCCATGGCCTCCGCCCGCGCCTTGGCAAACGAGATCAACGCCCGCAATCAGTCCCGCGCGGTGGAGCATGATCACGATCAAACCTACGGTTCCGTTCCGTCGATCATCTCCCGTGAAAGCGATGGATCGCATGGCAACTTCTTCCCGGCAGCGTGGCGCGCAATGCAGAAGAATCCGGCATGGCGAATCCGGCTTGACAAGACTTACACCGCGTCGGGCTGCATCGCGCGTGGCAACGAGCGCTGGCGCGGTGAGCTAGAGTGCGCCACCAGCAGCGACGCGCTCCTGATGAATATCTTCTGTACGCCGGCCACACTGGAATCACCGAGGCTGCGAGCGCTCCTCAACCTCGGTCCCGAAGACAAACCGGATTTCGGTTGGCGCAGCCGGACTCCTCTGCAACACGATTACGACGACCGCACTGAGATCGACATGCGTCTTGGCGATCTGCTCGTTGAAGCCAAGCTCTGCGAGGGCGACTTTCAGATCGGTCGCCCTGATCTCATGGCCCGATATCCGTTCTTCCAGGAGACCTTCGACACGGAAGCCCTTCAACGCAGACAGAAGAGCTTTCTCTCCTACCAACTCCTCCGCGGTGTCATGGCGGCCGTGGAGCATGACGCTCGCTTCTGCCTGATGTGCGACGCACGTCGACCGGACATGATCGCCCGTTGATTCAACGTGATCTCTGCCGCCCGCTCCAGCAGTGTCCGCTGCCGCCTCCAACTGGTCACGTGGCAGGAAATAGCGCTGTGCCTGCCCAGGCCCCTGCAAAGCTTCCTGGCGGGCAAATATGGGATAGGCGAAGGCGATAAAATAAAGAGCGATGATTCCTACACTTGAGTGGACCAAAGATGGCGTGCGCTTCCTCGATCAGACGAGGCTCCCGCTCGAAGAAATCTATGTAACCGCAACCGGCTATGACGATGTCGCCACCATCATCCGCGACATGATTGTTCGCGGTGCTCCCGCCATTGGCGTCAGTGCCGCCATGGGTGTTGCTCTCGGCGTAGAGCGCACTAAGGCGACCGACATCGACAACCTCACCAAGGAAGTCGAAGTAATGTGCGACGTGCTGGCAAAGACACGTCCCACGGCCGTCAATCTCTTTTGGGCGATCGAGCGGATGCGTGCGAAGTATTACGCCCTCGCCTCGCAGCCAGATGCCACCGTCGCAAAGATCCAGGCCGCGCTCATCGACGAAGCCAGGACGATGTACGACGAAGATATCGCCGCTTGTAAGGCCATGGGTGCCTTCGGTGCGGACCTTCTACCGAAGTCCGGTACGGTTTTGACCCACTGCAACGCCGGCGCTCTGGCGACCTGCGGTTACGGCACGGCGCTCGGCGTGATTCGCGCTGCTGTCGAACGCGGAGCCAAGATCGACGTTTTCGCCGATGAGACACGACCCTATCTTCAGGGAGCGCGACTTACCGCATGGGAGCTGCTCCACGACGGCATTCCGACCACTGTTCTCTGCGATAACATGAGCGGTTCTCTCATGCGCGCGGGCCGCATCCAGGCTGTGATTGTCGGTGCGGACCGTATCGCGGCCAATGGCGATGTCGCCAACAAGATTGGCACTTACTCTGTCGCGGTGCTTGCGAAAGAACACGGCATTCCGTTCTTCGTTGCGGCTCCCTGGTCCACCATCGATCTTGCCACGGCGACGGGCGATGGCATTCCTATCGAACAGCGCGATGCCCGCGAGGTCACACACTCCAACGGAAAGCAGATGACTCCGGACGGGTGCGGCATTGAAAACCCCGCATTCGATGTAACGCCGGCGAAGTATGTCACGGCCATCATCACCGAAAAGGGTGTACTCCGCGCACCGTATGCTGACAGCATGCGCGCCATGATGGAAGAAGCAGAAACGGCGAAGGCCTAAAGAGTGCGCCGCTCGATGCGCTGGGCGGACTGGCGGGAGAAATCGCTGGTCCGCGGCAACGCGCTCGTCATTGTGTCCCTGATTGTGGCCTTCGCGCTCTCGCACTTCCCATACAACCAGCCTTCGCTATGGCTCATCTTTCCGGCATGCGCTGCTTGTATCGGCACCGTCGATACGCTGCGCTGTATGCAGCCGCGATGGAGCTGGTATCACGCCGGCGTTTTGCTCTGCGTATATATGGATTTAATGGTAGTTACGCTAATTCTCTTTTTTTTGGTCTACCCATACCTCGGTTCGAGGTAAGCTGGCCAGACATCTGACTGAAGGAGCTTCACCCATGCTGAAGGGTTTTAGAGATTTCATCCTGCGTGGCAACGTGATGGACCTCGCCGTCGCAGTCATCATCGGTGCCGCGTTTACCGCCATCGTGAATTCGCTGGTCGAAAAGATTATCAACCCGCTTCTTGGCGCCTTTATCGGCAAGCCAAACTTTGGCTTCCTAATCGCGCATGTGCATGGAGGCGAAGTCCGTTACGGCGACTTTCTTACGGCCATCATCA
>JAHFTZ010000118.1 GCA_023265355.1 Terriglobus sp. | reverse complement strand
TTTCAACGAGCCGTTCGTCTTTTCCCGCTACTTGGCCTACTGCTTTGCCTTGGGGGCTGCGATCCGTCCGCCGCACTGAAGAAGATAACGCCCGAGAAAGATGAGGCGTTCGCGCGGCGGTATGTCGATCTCCTGCGAGATTACAAGTTCGCCGAAGTAGAGAAGGATCTTGACCTGAGCATCAAGCCTCCTGAAGTCGGCGATACGTTGAAGAGGATGGCCGACTTGTTTCCGGCTGGAGAGGAGCCGATGTCAGCGAAAGTAGTCGGGGTGACCGCTTTTCATGGAAACGGGGAGGAACGCTGCGAAATAGCGTTGGAATATGAATTTTCTGACACCTGGATACTGGCAGTCGTCGATACCAGAAAGAAGGACGGGATCTTCAGCGTAATGAGCTTTAATGTGAACCCGATGAAGGATTCGCTGGAACATGCGAATCGCTTTACGTTGACAGGCAAACCAGCAGAGGCCTATGTCCTCCTGCTTCTGATGATCGCCAGCATAGGTTTCAGCTTGTATGCGTTCGCGTTGTGCGTGCGTACGAAGATCGAGAAGCGTAAATGGATATGGTGCGTCTTAACGCTGGTGGGCGTGGGACGCCTTGGAATCAATTGGACAACGGGAGCGGGATTCTTCAACGTGTTTTGGCTTCAGCTCCCTCCGGGTGGCGCGAGTTCTACCTTCTATAGCCCATGGATGGTTTTCGCGTCGCTACCGCTGGGAGCAATTCTTTTTATGGTGTGGCGCAAGGGCTTGAGCGCACCAGCCACGAATGCCGGTTCCACAGTGAGTGCCTGACATCTCAAGCACTCCCTTTGAAGAAGAAGTTTGAAGAAGAAGGGTGATCAATGGAAGCCGAAGACTTCAGTGCGTACTACAGGGCGATGGAAAACGAGCAACTTCTCACCCTGGCCCTCAGGTACGACGAATTGACCGACCGCCCAGACGGCGATGCGCGCGGAGTTTGCGCGGCGCGGTCTGGAGCCGCCTCTCCTCGAAGAACGCCCCGGAAGCGAGGTCGAGCCACTGAAACTGGTTACGGTGCGCCGCTATCGGGATCTCTCGGAAGCCATCGTGGCGCGCTCGCTGCTGGAGTCCGCCGGAATCACCGTGGATCTGCAGGATGAGAATCTCGTCCGGTTGGATTGGCAGGTCTCGAACATGATCGGCGGGATTCGTCTGCGGGTAGAGGCACAGGATGAAGCCAGCGCGAGCCAGTTGCTGCGTGAGGCGGGGCCGGGTTCGATCGAGTTCGCTTCCGGGCAGGATTTTGTTCAGCCTCACTGCTTTACCTGTGGCTCGTCCGACATTACGTTCGAGGGCGCCTCGCGCGGAGCGGCGATCACCGCGCTCTATCTTCTTTCCGTTCCGCTACCTACGGGAGAGAAGACATGGCTCTGCAACCACTGCGGTGCGCGCTGGAAGGATGAAGAGCCGAAGTAGCTTCCACCCATGCCGCCTAAAGTCAGGGCACTTTGCCCTGTTCACGACGGCAAACCAGTCTTCAATTCCGACAGAATTCGTCCCGGACCGTGCCGGAAAGGGAACCTCGCGCCTTTGCGGGCCCGCGACGTGTTGACAGTGGTGGCGGTGTACGCGATTCTATTGACTAGCACTCATCTGCCTTGGCAAATGATGGGCCCTTGTGCTTTGCATGCGGGTTCTGGCAGGGTGCGGCAATCTTTCTCCGTGCGGGCTTTGCCTGCTGGAGCCTTAATGAAGGAAGTCCCCTTTGTCCTCAGTTCCCTTTGCTCTTCTTTTGATGTTCCAGAGTGCTGGTTCGGGTTTTAACTCGACTACGCTTCTGCTGCCGGTGTTTCTGATCGCCATGGTCTTGATGTCGGTGATCCCGAACCGCAATAAGCAGAAGAAGTGGCAGGCCATGCTGGCTGCGCTGAAGCCGGGGGATGTCGTGACCACCGTAGGCGGTCTGCGCGGCACCATTCTGAACCTGCGGGACGAGACCCTGACGCTGCGCGTCGCTCCTGACAATATCAAGCTCGAGTTTCTAAAGAGCGCTATCGCCTCCGTAACCACTACGGAAGAAGAGAAGTAAACGACCCAATGCAGAAGAACCTGACCGGCAAGCTCGTTGCCATCATCGCTATCCTCGTGATCTTTGTGTACGGTGCACTGGGCAAGATCCCGGGACGCGACAAGGACGGCAAGACCAACCTTCAACTTGGGCTCGATCTCAAGGGCGGAACCCACCTCGTGTTGCAGGTGCATACGTCCGAGGCGATTGCCGCTGCGACCGACAACGCCGTGCAGCAGGTGCAGACCGACCTGGCCAAGATCGGCGTGACCGGCACCACGGTGACGCGCAGCCAGAATGCGGCGGAGCCCGGCGTGATGGTCATCACGGGCGTTCCCTCCACCAAGCTGAGCGATGTGCGCGATGCCCTGACGGCTTCGACCTATGGCGACTACGACCTGACCTCGCAGCCCGACGGCACCATCCGCCTCTCCATGAAGACGACGGCTGTCCGCGAGGCCCGCGAGCGTGCTCTGGAGACGTCGATTGAGACGATCCGCGAGCGCGTCGATACGCTGGGCGTGGCGGAAGCCGCCATCCAGAAGTATGGACAGGGCGAAGACCAGATCCTGGTCGAGCTGCCCGGCGTGAGCGATCCGGGACAGGTGAGCCGGGTGATCCAGTCCACCGCCCGCCTCGAGATTCATGAGGCAGTCAGCGGACAGGGTTTCCCCACCGAACAGGAAGCACAGGCTACGGCAGGCCCCGACACGGTTGTGATGCAGGGCGGCAATGGCGCTGGCGACAACCAGTGGTGGGTTCTGAAGCGCGTCTCCATCGTGCAGGGACCGGACTTCCGCGACGCTCGCCCCAGCCAGGACCAGTCCGGACGGACTGCGGTTTCCTTCAACCTGACCACAACCGCTGGCAACCGCTTCTATGAGTACACCAGCGCGAACGTCGGCAAGTACATGGCCATCGTTCTCGACAATCACGTCAAGGAAGTCGCAACGATCAACAGCGCGATCCGCGACAGCGGAGAGATCGCTGGCGGATTCAACAAGGACAGTGCCGCCGAGCTCTCCCTGATGCTGCGCACGGGCTCGCTGCCCGCTTCGATCACCTACCTGGAAACCCGCACCGTGGGAGCTTCGCTGGGCGCGGCCTCCGTAAAGCAGGGTGTGATCGCCGCCGTGGCCGGCATGCTGGCCGTCATGGCCTTCATGCTCATCTACTATCGCGGTGCAGGCATCAACGCCGACCTGGCGCTGATCCTCAACCTTGTGATCCTGCTCGGCTTCATGGGCTATACCGGATCCACGCTGACGCTGCCAGGCATCGCCGGTGTGATCCTGACGATCGGTATGGGTGTCGACTCCAACGTGCTGATCTTCGAGCGTATTCGTGAAGAGATGCACGAGGGCAAGAACGCGCACGCTGCCGTGCAGAACGGATTTGCACACGCCTGGATCACGATTGTGGATACCCACATCACGACCATCGTCTCGGCTGCCATCCTGTTCTTCGTTGGAACCGGCCCGGTCCGCGGCTTCGCCGTCACGCTGGTCTTCGGTCTTCTGGCGAACCTGTTTACCGCAGTGTTCGTGTCGCGCACGATCTTCGACTTCCTTCTGAACCGCAAACAGCGCGGCGAAGCACTGTCAATCTGATTCGGCTTTTGTAAGAGATTTGTTTCTGGGCTCGTTGAGCCACACGGAGTTATATTTTGGAACTGTTTCGCGAAGTAAATATCGATTGGCTAAGCAAGAAGTGGTATCTCCTGAGCTTCTCGCTGCTCTTTTCCGTGGCCGGTGTTTTGAGCATGCTCTTCTGGCACGGTGTGCCGCGCGGCGTGGACTTCAAGGGCGGCACGCTCGTTTACGTCTCCTTCCCCACGACGCCCAATGAGGATCATCTTCGCACGGCCCTGGACAAGGCCAACGTGAAGGACTTCCGCATCCAGCGCATCAGCGGCAACATGGGCGCAGAGGCGAACGAAGAGGTCATCGCGGTTCCCGAAACGGCAGATGCGAACCACGACGCCGCGCGGCAGTCCATTGAAGCGGCGCTGGCCAGCAACTACAAGGACTCGACCTTCCGCGTAGAACAGACCGACATCGTTGGACCCACCGCAGGCAAGCAGCTGACGCGGCAGGCAGGATGGGCCATCCTGTGGTCGCTGGCGGGTATGCTGATCTACCTCTGGTTCCGCTTTGAGCTGATCTATGGCGCAGCAGCCTTGGTAGCCGTCTTCCACGACACCCTGATCACCATCGGCGCCTTCTCCTTGACCAACCAGGAGATCACGCTCACGGTAGTCGCCGCGATTCTGACGCTCGTCGGTTACTCGATGAACGACACGATCGTGGTCTTCGACCGTATCCGCGAGAACCTGCAGACGATGCGGAAAGCCGACCTGAGCACCGTAGTCAACAAGAGCATCAACCAGACGCTGAGCCGAACGGTCCTGAGCTCTGGCCTGACCTTCCTCACGGTACTTTCGCTCTACCTCTTCGGCGGCGAAGTGCTGCATGGCTTCTCGTTCGCGCTTGTGGTGGGAATCCTGATTGGTACCTACTCCTCAATCGCTGTCGCGGCACCGATGCTGGTGGCCTATCAGGACTGGCGCGCAAGCAAGGGCAAGGCGATCACCCTGCCTGGAGCCAAGGTTCGCGCTTAGTTCTTATCCCTGAATGATGAAAGCCCGGCCTGTGGCCGGGCTTTTCTGTTGCTCATTCCCAAGTCACGCAAGCATCATTGTCATCCCATAGCGTAGCGGAGGGATCTGTCTTTCGAGGAGCATCCTTGGGATAGCGCTCCGCATATATAAGACACCCCGACATCGCAGCGGATTCCGAGACTCTGGGGTGCGCCGTACATCGCAAAGGGCGCGTGCGCTCTGCGCGCCCCACTCCTTTCGCGATGAAGCCGCGAAAGATGGGCACTCATCCCCTCCTTTTGTGATCCCGTAGCACAGCGGAGGGATCTGCTGTTTCGGTCCGGAAGGAGGTGACTCCAACGAACAACGGGACAGCCCGAAGGCTGTCCCGTTGCCATAAGCCTTAGAGCGTAGTCCTACCACTGTCCCCAGGCACGAGAGATATAGTCGCTCATGCTCATGATGACAAGGATGGAAAAGGTAAAGAAGCCCGCAGCTACCGTCAGTTTCACCAGACGCGTGCTGTACTTCACATGCATGAAGAAGAGGACAACAAACACGGCCTTTGTGACCGCAATGGCGAGTGCTACCGGCGCGGTGAAGATGCCCAGCGGAAGCCTGGACGCGACAACTGTGAGGATCGTACCGACCATCAGGATGGCGAAGATACCGAGATACGTGGCCGGACCGACGATGTGATGTTCGGCGTGCTCCGGGTTGGTCACGTTCGCCGGATCGTGCTTATCCGGAGTATGCGGATCGTGCTTGGTGCTTACTTTGTAATCGCTCATAAAATTCTCCGAAGGCCTGCGCCGCCCGATGCGCGTCTAGTGCCGGTTGATCAGATACAGCAGCGGGAAGAGGAAGATCCAGACGATATCGACGAAATGCCAGTAGAGACCGAAGTTCTCAATCGGTTGAACATATCCCGTCGTGTACAAGCCCTGCCGCGCCTTGACGACGAAGTAGATCAGCATGCCAAGACCGATGATCATATGGAAGGCATGGACGCCGGTCATGGCGAAGTAAAGCGAGAAGTAGATCTGCGTCTTGTTCGCCATGTCGACAGGCAAAGGCTTCTCAGCCTTGTCCGTCGGATGGACGAACTCGGAGATATCGAAGCTGGCTCCGGGGACGTGATGCAGCTCAAACTTTTCCTTGTACTCCACAGTCTTGATGCCAAGGAAGATACAACCCAGAACGATGGTGGCGACGAGGTACATCACCAGCGCACCCTGCTTGCGGACCTCGGCAGCCCACACAGCCATCGCCATCGTCAACGAAGATCCGATCAGGACGATGGTGTTAATCAGACCAAGCGAAAGGCTGAGCGTGTTCGAACCAGAGACGAACGCGTCGTAGTACCAGTTGCGATAGAGCAGGTAGGCCATGAAGAGGCCACCGAAGAACATGATCTCCGTGAGCAGGAATAGCCACATGCCGAAGCCTGCGGCTTCGCGCTGCTGCTCCGCCGTTTCAAAGTGGTGCTTCTGATAGAACGGATGTTCGTGCACGCCGTGGGGCGCGACAACCTCGTCGTGTGTGAGCGCGTGATCAGCCAACGGTCGTTACCTCTTTTTCAGTCTTGTGCGCGAGCCACTCGTAGTCGTAGGCTTCCTGCTCGACAATCGGGATCTCGATAAAGTTCTCGGTCAGCGGCGGGGACTGGATCTGCCACTCCAGACCGGTCGCCTGCCAGGGATTGTTGCCTGCAATTGCGCCGTACTTCAGACTCCACCCCAGGTACAGGAGTGGCAACATGTATCCGACACCAAGGACGGTTGCACCGGCGGTCGAAAGCACGTTGAGCACCTGATACTCGGCAGGATAAGCATGATAGCGGCGGGGCATACCGAGGTAGCCGACGATGAACTGGGGGAAGAACGTCAGGATGAAGCCGATGAAGGTAGTAACAGCTGCGAACTTGGACATTCCTTCGGGGTACATGCGGCCTGTCATCTTGGGCCACCAGAAGTGGATACCCGCGAGGAACGCCATCAACATGCCGCCGACCATGACGAAGTGGAAGTGGGCGACGATGAAGTAGGTCTCCGTCAGGTGGATGTCCATACCCAGCGAACCGAGGAAGACGCCCGTCAGGCCACCGATGGTGAAGAGGCCGATGAAACCGAAGACGTAAATCATCGGAGTCTCGAAGGTAATGGAACCCTTCTGCAACGTGAACGCCCAGTTGAAGATCTTGATGGCCGAAGGCACGGCAACAAGCATCGTCAGCAGTGAAAACACGAGGGCCGAGTAGTTCGACACACCCATGATGAACATGTGATGGGCCCAGACGAAGAAGCCGAAGAGCGCGATGGCCACCGAGGAGAACGCGACCGCCGTGTATCCGAAGACGCGCTTCCGGCTGAAGGTCGAGATCACCT
>JAHFTZ010000117.1 GCA_023265355.1 Terriglobus sp. | reverse complement strand
GATCCAGAAAAATTATGTCCAGCACATTGCCCTGCTTCACGATCCGCTTCAACAGCGTCGCCGTTCCGGCTGGCTCCAGCGTGTAGCCGGAGCGAATCTCGAGCGACTTCAGATTCGCCCGGATCGCCGTAAGCGCCTTCGCATTCGTCTCCGCAAAGAAGACATGCTCGGCTCCCCGGCTGATCGCCTCGATCCCAACCGCGCCCGTGCCTGCATACAGATCGGCAAATCGCGTACCCGCGATCCGCAGGGCCAGGACGTTGAAGAGCGTCTCGCGCAGGCGGTCGCTGGTGGGACGTGTCGCCGTTCCGGGAGGCCCAACCAAAGGCCGTGATCGATATGTCCCTGCTATCACCCGCACTCTCTTCGCATAATACAAGCCGATGCCTCTGCCTGAGGGCGCATACAATCGAAGGATGCGCACGCCTTCCATGCGGATTGGAGTTCTGTTCGGCGTTGAAATCCGCCTGCATGTGCTTTGGATCCTGTTCCTGTTCTTCAGCATGACCTACGCGTCCTTCACTGGCGCAACGGCCATTCGCGGCTTTACCCTCTGGCTCTTGATGCTGGCCGCCGTTATGGTTCGCGAAGTTGCACGCTCCATCGCCTTCGCCGCCTCGGGAGCGAAGCTTTCCTCGCTGCTCATCCTCCCTGCAGGCGCTGTGCCGTCCTTCTCCAACGGTTCAAAAAAAGAAGCACAGGAGAGCCACCTCGTGGCCCTCGCCGGTCCTCTGGCGAACTTCTTCATCGGCATCACGCTGGCGCTTCTGCTCTACATGGCCACCAACCAGGTCAACCTCTTCGAACGCCCGTGGGTGACGCCCGCCTATCTTCTGCGTTCGCTCATCTGGACTCAGGTTCTCCTCGGCGGCCTGCACCTCATCCCCGCCGCTCCGCTGGACGCAGGTATCGCCCTTCGGCAGCGCTTCGCAAAGATCCGGGGCACGGTGCGCGGCGCGCGCGCCATGGCAGGCATCAGCCAGACCATCTCCATGGCCCTCGTCATCGCCGGTATCTCCATGCAGAACGTCTGGTTGATGGTGATGGGTGCGTTCCTTATGGTGGGAGCGCAGATGGAAACTGCCACCGCCGTCGGCGCGGAGACCGCCACGGGCGAGAGCGTCCTGATGCGCGACGTCATGCTCACCGACTTCACCACCATCTCCTCCGCCGATACGCTGGAGATGGCGATGGACCGCAGCGTTCACTCTCTGCAAGACATCTTCCCCGTCGTGCGCGGCTCGCTGCTTGTCGGCACCGTCTCGCGGCAGACCCTCTCCGACGCCCTGAACCAGGGCAACGGCTACGTGCAGGGCGTCATGGCGCGGACCTTTCCCGTAGCCGGGGCAGAAGATTCTCTCTCCGCCACGCTGGCACGCATCGGCGGCGGCGGAACCCAGATGGTCCCCATCATCGAGCGCAACAGCGATAACGGCGAAGGCGACCGCGTCCTCGGCATCGTGACGCCGCAGAGCCTTTCGCTGGCCATGCACCTCCTTGGCCGCTCCCGCCGCATCCTTGAGCGGGCCGCGCGGACGGACCAGCGTGACCAGTAGCGCAGACGAAGCGAAGCCGCTCGCGCCCGGCCTGTACCTCGTCGCCACGCCCATCGGCAACCTCGAAGACATCACCCTCCGCGCCCTGCGTGTGCTCAAGAGCGTAGACAAGATCGCCTGCGAAGACACGCGGCAGACCATCAAGCTCCTGAACCACTTCGCCATCAAGGCGCAGATGGTCAGCTACCACCTGCACAACGAACGTTCGCGCGCCGAAGAACTCGTGGCCGAACTCAAAGCCGGTGCGCGCATCGCCATTGTGAGCGACGCAGGCATGCCGGGCATCGCCGATCCCGGCGGCGAGATCGCCTCTGCCGCCATCGCCGCCGGCCTGAGCGTCTTCCCCGTACCCGGCGCAAACGCCGCCCTGAGCGCCCTGATCGCCAGCGGTCTGGGAACCGAGAGCTTCGCCTTCCGTGGCTTTCTTCCCTCCAAATCCGGCGAACGCAAATCGCTGCTGGAGACGCTGCGCGGCGAGATGCTCTCCGCCTCCGCCCCCGCGACGCAGATCTTTTACGAGACCCCCCACCGCATCGTAGACGCGCTCTCCGACGTGGAAGCCGTCTTCGGCGCGGAGCACCGCATCGCCCTCGCCCGCGAACTGACGAAGCTGCATGAGGAGTTTCTGCGCGGCCCGGTCGGCGAAGTACGATCGACGGTCGCGAAACGCGAAAGCCTGCGCGGCGAGATGGTGCTTCTCCTCTCCGGGGAGATTGCCACTACCGCAGTAACCGCCGGAAGCGTCTATCAGGCTGTGCGCGCCCTCATGCAGGCCGAAGGGCTTGAGGAAAAGGACGCCCTCAAGCGCGTCGCGAAAGACCGCGGCATGGGTAAAAGCGAAGCCTACCGTGAGTGGCAGCGCAAGCGATAAACTCGAAGTATGGACGATAAAGCACCCGCATCCCTGGTTCCTCCCTTCACGCACGAAACCGCCATCGCCAAGGTGCGCAAGGCCGAAGATGGTTGGAACTCCCGCGATCCCGAACGCGTCTCCCTGGCCTATACACCGGAGAGCAAGTGGCGCAACCGCAGCGAGTTCGCCAACGGGCGCGCGGAGATCGTCGCCTTCCTCACGCGGAAGTGGCAGCACGAACTGGATTACCGTCTCATCAAGGAACTCTGGGCCTTTGACGGCAACCGCATCGCCGTCCGCTTCGCCGCCGAGTGGCACGACGACTCCGGCAACTGGTACCGCTCCTTTGGGAATGAAAACTGGCAGTTTGACGCCGACGGCATCATGGAGCGACGCTACGCCTGCATCAACGACTTCCCCATCAAGCCCGAAGACCGGCTCTTCTTGTGGCCGCAGGGACGGAGACCGGACGACCACCCCGGCCTGAGCGACCTCGACCTCTAACCGGAACTTTTCGGCGAGGGCCTGCATAGATAATTCAAGCCGCCACGGAGGCGACACGGATGATTACACTCACGCTTCTGCTTGCGCTGTACTTCCTTCCCACCATCGTGGCATCGCACCGCGGCCATAACCTCGGGGGCATTCTGCTGCTGAACTTCTTCTTTGGATGGACGGGAATCGGCTGGATGGCGATGCTGCTCTGGGCGCTGCTTGCCGACGCACCACGGTGGTACGTGGTGCCGTACGGCAGCAGCTATATCCCTTATGGAGCCTATACGCCCTACTCACCCTATGGGGTCTGGCGGAGATACTAGCCGGGGGAGGGATCCCCCCGACTCTCTTACCAGGTTGCTTATGTCCATAAACGCTGAAAACTACTTCGAGGCCTTTGCCGCTGTATGGGCAAGCCCCTCCAACCAGTCCTGGTGACTGTTGATCAAAGGATTTGGCTTTTTGATTGCCATTTCCTTCGCGAGTTTTCCGATCTGGGACTCCTGCGAGAGGATCCGCACCCGACCACCAGGAAGATCTTCGATAAGCCAAGCGTGAAGAACATCGAGCGCCTTATCGTCCGGCCCACCGATCCAGGCTTGCCATGCGAGACGCGCGGGTTTCCCTTCAGCAGGGGGCACATGTTCTGTGATCTCGCACTCAACGACCACCCCAAAGGTGGTGAAACGAAAACGTGCGCCCTGGCTGAATTCCGGACCTGCACCCCCATCGAAGCCGATCTTTGTAGCGTTCTTGTAGTAAGTCGGCCATGCAGTGGCGTCGTTCAAGTACGGCCAGACTTCAGCCGCCGATAGACCTCGGACGATTACCTCATTGGACGAATAGTTGTCCGTCGTACCTGGTGTGTACTTTTCGGGCCAAACAATTTCACTCATTTCCTTAGTTCCCTTCTCTTCATCTCCATGCGATGGACAGTTTCTTCCATTGCATGAGGGTAAGACTCCATCCATCGAGGAACGGTTTCAGGCTGAGTGGGTTCGATTCGTACTCCCTGCTCACAGCGGCCATAACGTCGTCGGGAATCGACGGAGCGATGCTGATCTCGGTTCCGTGTGATGGTGCGGGTGCCGCAAGCAAATACAGCTTCTGAAGTGCCTAGACACGTCATGCTGTTCTTCTTGATTGAGGTCCTGAACGACAAAGAAGCACATCCCTTCGCTACGGGATGACAAACCGAGGCGACCGAGGATTTGGAAATAGTAGGAGAAGCCCAAAACTCCTGTTAGATCCCTCTACACGGACTTGTGCGCCGCAAGCATAACGGGTTTCTAGAGATAGAATCCATACTCTGGCAGACTTCCCCACCACAGTTTGCTAGACCTTGCAAGAGAACAAGAGAAACCTGCGAACTACTCCCGCCCCTGCACCCGGTCGTACATGTACTTGTCGCTGGTGGTCCCGAGCGACTCGTTATAGAGCGAAAGCGCACCCGTAGCCTCTTTGAACTCCTCCGAAAAATGGTGGATCGAGCGGAGGTGGTCGGCTGTGGCGGCGATCTCCAGCTTCGGCGTCTTCAGAAACTTCTGGTAGCCCCGGTCCAGGATCGTGGCGATCTGGCCGTTCAGCAGAAATCCCGCGCGATGGGTGATTTCCACGCTCCCATTAGCGTCCTTGGCGATCTCGGCGGCGCAGCCGTACTTGGTGACGCGATAGGCCGTGCCCTTCGTTGCACCTTCGGAGGCCCGCACAACATCAAATCTTTCCTTGCCCAGCAGGGAGATCACGTCGTCAAAGGTGCGTTGTTCGGTCTTCTTCTTTGCCATGTGGATCCTCGGTCTGGAGCTCGATTGGGACTGATGTGAGCCTGTCAGGTACGATTAACTTTCGCACACCCCCCGGCCTGCGGCAAAGTCGCGGATGGGGATACGCACCGGTAACGGAAACAGAATGACGACGATGACCTCCAACACGACCGATCCCAAACTCGATCTCAAGACACATCCGCTCGGCAGGTCCATTCTGGACCGCATCGGCAACACCCCCATGGTCCGTCTGGAGCGGCTGGCTGCCCATCTGCCCGGCATCACGCTACTGGCCAAGGGAGAGTTCGCCAACCCCGGCGGAAGCGTGAAGGACCGGCCCGCCTCCTACATCGTGAAAGACGCCTTCGCCCGCGGCGAGCTTGGCCCGACGCGGCCCGGACGTGGCCTTCTGGACGCGACCAGCGGCAACACCGGCATCGCCTACGCCATGCTGGGTGCTGCGCTCCAATTTCCCGTGACGCTCTGCATGCCCTCCAACGTCTCTCCGGAGCGAAAGAAGATCCTCACGGCGTACGGAGCGTCGATTCAGTGGTCGGCACCGGACGAGGGCTCGGACGGAGCGATCCGCTTGGCGCGGAAGCTCTCCGCCGAGAGCGGAGACGAGTTCTACTACGCCGACCAGTATGGCAACGACAATAACTGGCGCTCGCACTACGAAACGACCGCCGAAGAAATCTGGTTCCAGACCGAGGGCCGCATCACCCACTTCGTCGCCGGCCTGGGAACGAGCGGCACCTTTACCGGAACGACGCGGCGTCTGCGCGAGTTGAATCGCGAGATCAAGTGCATCAGCATGCAGCCCGATTCGCCCTTCAACGGGCTCGAGGGCCTGAAGCACATGCCCACCGCCATCGTTCCGCCGATCTACGACGAGACGCTGGCCGACCGCAATCTCTGGGCAGACACCGAAGTGGCTTACGGCATGGCCAAGCGCCTGGGACGTGAAGAGGGCATCCTTGTAGGGATCAGTGCGGCGTCGAACGTGGCAACGGCCCTGAAGATCGCCGAGGAAGAGCATGCGGCGGGGCGCGCAGCCGTCATCGTCACCATCCTCTGTGACGGCGCGGACAAGTATCTGAGCGAAAGGTTCTGGACCGAGTAAATGCTGAAGATCAAGAAAGCCGAATACGACGCGATGCGCCAGCACGGCGAGGAGACCTATCCCCACGAGTGCTGCGGCATCCTGCTGGGCAAGCCCGTCATCCCGGGCGAAAACGAAGTCGTAGAGCTGATGCGCGCGGGCAACACGCGCACCGACTCCGCACACAACCGTTACCATATCGCTCCGCAGGAGTTGATCAAGGCTCAGCGCGAAGGTCGCAAGCAGGGCCTCGAGATCGTCGGGTTCTATCACTCGCATCCCGACCATCCGGCGCACTGGTCGAAGACGGACTTCGACGAAGCGCACTGGTACGGGTGTAGCTACGTCATCACGGCCGTGGCGCAGGGCAAGGCCGAGGTGACGAATTCGTTCCTGCTCCGGGGCTCCAACGAAGACGACAAGGTCTTTGACCACGAAAAAATCGAAGTAGAAGCTTAAACAGTTCCAAGCAGGGCGAGCACAAGGCGGCGAACCCAGCATGAAAAGGAAATTATGAAGATCCTGATCCCGACCCCGTTACGCCAGTTCGCGAACGGCCAGAACGACGCCACTATCGACGAAAAAACCGTAGAAGCAGGCCTGACAAAGCTCGTGCAGCTTCACCCTGCGCTGAAGACAAATCTCTTCAACGCTGAAGGCAAGCTGCGCTCCTTCGTGAACGTCTACGTGAACGACGACGACATCCGCGACCTGCCCAACGGCCTGCAGACGGAGGTCGCGGCAGACGACGACATCTCCATCATCCCTTCGATCGCCGGTGGAGCACCCGTAGCGGAAGCTGCCGCTGTGACCGAAGAGGTCACACTCTCGAACGACGAGATTGCGCGCTACTCGCGCCACCTCATCCTTCCCGAGGTCGGCATGGATGGGCAGAAGAAACTGAAAGCCGCCAAGGTGCTCTGCGTGGGCACGGGCGGTCTCGGCGCGCCGATGGCGCTTTACCTGGCGGCTGCGGGCGTTGGCACCATCGGCCTGGTGGACTTCGACGTCGTGGACGAGTCGAATCTCCAGCGCCAGATCATTCATTCGCAGGCAACGGTCGGCAAGTTGAAGGTCGACTCCGCCGAGATCATGCTGAACGGTCTGAACAAGACCACAAAGATCGTCAAGTACAACACCATGCTGACGAGCGCGAACGCCCTGGAGATCTTCAAGGACTTCGACATCATCGCCGACGGTACGGACAACTTTCAGACGCGCTACCTCGTCAACGACGCCTGCGTTCTGACCGGCAAGCCGAACGTCTACGGTTCCATCTTCCGCTTTGAAGGTCAG
>JAHFTZ010000116.1 GCA_023265355.1 Terriglobus sp. | reverse complement strand
GAATTGACGGAGAGGATTTCGCCGTCGTCGATTGCGCGCGCCCGCCTGCAGCAGCAACTGCATGCCGAGGAGAGATCTGCTCCTTGGTGGCAAGGGACTCTCTCTGCGAAAGTCGTTCCTGCTTGCATCGCCGCCACGATGTTGCTGATGGTGATCGGCTTTACCTTCCACGGAAAACGAAGATCCGCTCATGCTGGATCGGCTGCGCGGTATGCCGAGTTCCAAAGCATACCCAACCGCAGGTTGACGCCAGGAGCCATTCGCCCTGTCACCCTCAGCGAGATCTGCTCCTCCACAGACGAGGATCTGGATCCTGCAGTGCCTGCTTCGACCCAGGAAGCGGTGATGGAGGAGTATGGTCTGCTGCGAGGACGGGCAAAGCAGAAGTATCAGATTGACTACCTGGTCAATCCTCAGTTGGGTGGGACGAGCGATCTCAAGAATCTTTGGCCAGAGCCCGAACATGAGGGCGTCTGGAATGCACAAGCCAAGGACGAACTGGAGAAGCATCTGCACAAGATGGTCTGCGACCGAACCGTCGATCTGACCGTAGCGCAGCAGGAGATTGCGACGGACTGGATTGCGGCGTACCGAAAGTATGTTCACCGGCAGTCACCTGCATAAGAAGACGCCCGGTTGACAGCGGAGAGGTGCGGTCATCGAAGAAGGAGTTTTCATCGTTCCGAACCAAACGACTTGCGTACGGTGACGAAGAACGATCTTGGTTCGCCCACGAATCCGCCCGCTCCATTTGCGGCAACGAAGTAGCGCGTGTCTGTGAGATTCCTGAATCCCAGCGAAGCGTTCCACTGATGCGCGGTGTAGGAGAGCACACTGTCGAGCGTGGTGTAGTCGGGGATCAACTTTGTATTGAGAAGGTCGCCAAACATGCGGTCTCGATTGGTTAAGCCACCCCCGATGTTGAGTCCGTGGATGTGGGGAAGCGCCACGTCGTAGGTCGTCCACAAGTTAAAAATATGTTGCGGTACACCAACGGGGCGTTTGCCGGTTGCCGCGGTGTTGGAAGGATTGTCCGTCAGCCAGGCGTGCTGGCCTGTGCCGTTGGCCGAGATCTTCCAGCGACGCGTGACGAGAAGTTGCAGGTTGGCCTCGCCGCCGTTCGTCTTCTGATCGTTGAAGACAGGGACATCGCCTACAAGTGTGAAGACATTGTTGCGCTTGACGTCGAAGGCTGCTCCAGTGAGGACTATACGATTGTTGAACGCGGAAAGCTTGAGGCCTGCTTCATACTGCAGACCGTTCTCCGGTGCCTGCACGCCGTTCTGCGTGGCCTCGGAGGTGAAGTTGACGAGGTTGCTGCGCGCGACTCCGAAGAAGGGAGAAACGTTGCCGAAGAGACGGTAGGTTGCGCCCGCGTTCCAGCTGAAGGGAGAATCGTCGCGGCTGTATTTGGCCGGGGGTTCGATGAGTGTTGTTCCAGAGAGAATGCGGCCCGGTACGAAGATCCGCGGCGTCAGCGTGGTGTCCCACCAGTCCTGACGTCCGCCCACGCGGAGCTTCAGGCGCTGCGTAACGTCGATCTGATCGGTTGCGTAAAGGCCGAAGTAGTTGGCAGAGAGATTGTCATGAAAGCCAGAGTGCTTCGCATCCTGCAGGAATACGAGCCCCGCAGTGGAGGTCTCGGGAACCACGGGATGAAAGATGTCCGCGATGTTGGAGAGATCGGCGGTCGCGCGGTTCGCGCTGACCATCTGGCGCTGCACCTCGAAGCCAGTGAGCAGCGTATGGCGAATTCTGCCGGTGTGGAAGCTCCAGACCGGTTCCGCCTCATAGTCGAAGTCATTCAAGACATCATGCTGCTTGCGAAGCTGACGTCCGCTGAAGACGGTGCCTGTGACGGTGCCTCCATCTCCATTCCGCAGAATGGAGAGGTTGCGATACATGTACGAGAAGCGATTGTTGATCGTAAGCGAGGGGTTGACGGGCCAGACATCGGAGATTGTGGAGCGCTCCAGGCTCTGGTCGCCAACGCTAAAGGGTGTGGAGTACTTTGCAGAGCGCGAGACGCTGGTGATGGGCGTAGCACCGAGGTAGATCAGGCCGGCTGGATCGGGTGTGGCCTGCAAGCTTCGGCCATCGCCGACGAAGGTGAGGAAGTGATGCCCAACATTCCAGCTGACGACGGGGCGAAGCTCGTAGTCGGCGCTTTCGAGGGAGCGGAAGCCGTTCTCATGCTGCGCCAGTCCATCGATGCGGTAGTTGAGGCCGTGAATGGGCGTGGCTCCGGTAAGGAACGCGCTTCCTGAGTAGAGATCGAAAGAACCACTCTGAAAGGTTCCGCCGAAGTGAAGATCGGACGAGGGCATGAAGTGCACCATGTTGATGGTGCCTCCCGGAGGCCCGCTGCCGAAGAGAGAGGAGCCGGGGCCTTCGAGCACTTCAACGTGCTCGACGCCATTGAGCGAGTGCGGAATGCCGTTCCGTTCGTCCCCATCGGAGAAACCGTCGTTATAGATACGAGCCTCCAGGCCGCGGATCTGGAAGCGGTCGCCAAAGCCGAAGCCGTCTGACCCGCCCTGCACGACGCCGCTGGAGTTGCGGATGGTGTCCTTGAGGGAAAGATCGCCCTGTGCGTTGGCCAGTTCGCGACCGATGACCTGAATGCTGAGGGGCATCTCCTCAAGCCTGGTGTTTGTCTTCCCGACTGCAGGAGTCTGCTGAAGGGCCAGGCCCTCGCCCTGCACCGTCACTGATTGGGACGCGGACTCCAGTTGCAGTTGGATGTCGAGTACACGCGGTTGGGTCGTGATGGTAAGAGGGATCTGCCCGGGTGCAAATCCTGTGGCGGTGATGGTCATGCTGTAGCTTGCTGGCGGAACAGCAGCAAAGCTGTAGAGGCCAGTTGTTCCGGAGGAGGTTTTCATCTGATCCCGAGTCTGGGAGCTACTGAGAGTCACCGTTGCGTTGACGACAACGGCTCCGGAGGGATCGACGATCTGACCGGAGAGGGCGGCGCGTTGGGCGAGGACTGGACTGGCCACGCATAGCAGGGCAACCATGAGAACAAATATGAATTGAACGAAGTGCGTTAAGGCCCAACGGTTCTTCTTTGAAAATACAGACACGAATTCTTCCATCCTCGAGCGCTGATATGCGACTTATATAGTCGGTATTAATGGCGACTTGATGAGTCTGATATGAGTGCGAAGATGGCTTGTCAGTGAAATGTCTTTCAGATGTCACAGCTTTGTCATGTGCGTGGATCGGATGACGATTGCTTTCGGATGATGAGGTTGTCTACGGTAAGTTTGCCAATGGTCAGTTCATCGATCCGACCGCGCTTGATTGCGAGTCGTCCGATGGCCAAAGCTCCAATGGCCATCGCTCCTATCGCGACTGCGGACAAGGCGAGGGCTCCTATCGCGGACGCGCCAAGGGCCAGGGAGCCCAGGGCTACGCTGGAGCAGCTTCCTGAGGTTGGTTTTATTTCTTTATTTAACATGGGGTGATTGTAGACGCGCCTGTGCGGACAAGTGCGCGTAAGAATCGCTTCGCGACCACCCCGTTCTTTCGCGTAAAGCAGCGAAAGAACGGGGCGAGGATGCTCGTTGGTCTAGCGTGATTCCAGGGGGATGTAGGGTGCGGGGTACGCTGGTCCGGTGTAGTCGGCGCGCGGGCGGATCAGGCGGTTGTCATCGTGCTGTTCAATGACGTGCGCGGCCCAGCCGGAGATGCGGCTCACAGCGAAGATGGGCGTGAAGAGATCAATGTCGATGCCCAGCGTGGTGTAGGTGCTGGCGGAGTAGAAGTCGACGTTGGCGTTGAGCTTCTTCTGTTCCTTGACGTAGAGCTCGATTTTGCGCGACATCTCGAACCACTTCGGATTGCCCGCTGCCTTGCCCAGAGACTCCGACATGCGGCGGAGATGGGTCGCGCGGGGATCTTCGGTCTTGTAGACGCGGTGGCCGAAGCCGGAGACCTTGACCTTCTTTGCGAGCAGATCTGCGACGTACTCCACGGGATCCGCACCGGCCTTGTCGATGGCGAAGAGGAGTCGCATGACGGCTTCGTTCGCGCCGCCGTGGAGCGGCCCCTTGAGGGCTCCGATGGCGCCGGTAACGGCTGAGTGAATGTCGGCGAGGGTGGCGGCGATGACGCGCGCGGCGAAGGTGGAAGCGTTGAGTTCGTGATCGGCGTGGAGGATGAGCGCGGTATCGAAGGCCTGGACGGCGGTTTCAATCGGCTTGATGCCCGTCAGCATCCAGAGGAAGTTGCCCGCGTGCGTGAGGCTCTTGTCTGCCTCGACAACAGCAAGACCCTTGCGGATGCGGTCGAAGAGCGCGACCAGCATGGCGACCTGCGAGGTGAGGCGGATCGCCTTGCGAACGTTCGCGTCATGCGAGCTGTCTGCGTCATCCGCGTCGTAGATCGAAAGAAAGCTGACCGAGGTGCGCAGGACTTCCATGGGAGTTGCCGTCGTGGGCAGGCTGCGCAGGAAGTCGATGACTTTTGGGTCGAGAGAACGGGCTTCAGCTAGTTGTTTGGAGAACTCCGCGAGCTGAGCCGCTGTAGGGAGCGTGCCGAACCAGAGAAGGTAGGTGGTTTCTTCAAAGGTAGATTTGGCCGCAAGCTCATGAATATCGATGCCGCGGTAAGAGAGAACGCCAGCGTCCCCGTCGATCCAGCAGATGGAAGAGGTGGTTGCGACGATACCTTCGAGACCCCGGGTTGCTACGGCAGTAGACATTCGTTGATCATTCTCCAAATCCGTTGAAGCTGGAAGTACATTCGGTTATAGCTCAGCGTTTGTGCGGTTGTCACGACGGCTGCGCGAATATCGGTGCGATCTAGCGCCTAAATCGTGCCGGAGAGAAGGCCTGGAGCTTGATTGGCGAGCTTCCGCCGAGGATCAGTTCGGCCATGGTCTCGGCTGTAGCTGGGGCGAGAAGTATGCCGTTGCGGAAGTGCCCGGTGGCAATAAAGCGGTTAGGCATGAGTTGACCAAGGACGGGAAGCCCGTCTGCGGAGCGGGGGCGAAGGCCCGCCCAAGCCTCGACCTGCGGAGCGTGCGCGATGGAGGGAAGAATTTCGGCTGCGCGCGCACGCAGGCGCAGAAGCTCTTCTTCGTCCGTGGAGGTGCTGAAGCCTGCGTCTTCGACGGTCGCTCCGATGAGGGCTGTTCCGTCAAGGCGCGGCACGATGTAAAGGTGCGGCGTGCGGAGGACGAAGTTACCGAGATCTTCACGGTGGAGTTCGCCACCCTGAAGGAGGACGCGGAGCATCTGGCCCTTGGCGGGCTGGATGAGAGGGCGCGACCATGCGCCGGTACAGTCCACGGTGATCTCCGCATCGACCGCTTCGGTTTGAACGGCGATACCTTTGTTGCGTGCGGCCTGGAGAAGTGCAGCGTGGAGATGGCGGGGATTGAGGGAGTCTTCTTTGAGAAGCGTGGCAGACCTGTCATGCGTGTACTGCTGTGTGTAGTGCGTCTGGATCGGGATGCTCAGGCCGCTGATCTCTTCGGTCCGCGCGAGAAATTCGGGATAGAGGGAGAGGCTATACAGCGAGAGTTCACGCAGGGCGATCGGATTTTCAGGATCGTTGGCGGCGAGCATGCCTGCGGCGGCGGTGCTGGCGATGCCGGGCTTATGCGCATCAGTGACGGTGACAGGTGCGCCGCGACGATGAAGTTCAAGCGCGAGGGAGAGACCGATAATGCCTGCCCCTGAAATCGCGATTCCGGCATTGTCCATCTGCTTATTGTAAAGAGAGAATGAAGCAGGCATCGGGACGCCTCTGCGCTTATGATTTGCGTGTAGGTTCAACGAACTTCAGCTGGAGGCGGAATGAGCGATTTGGAAAACGGGCAGAGAACGGCGTCGAATGCGTTTCTGGCTTTGACGATTGGGGCTCTGGTGCTTGCGATCGGCGGTCTGGTCTGGTCCTACACCTTGCAAAATCATCTCGGCGAGGCAGATAAGCAGCTTGCCGCCGCCCAGGCACAGAATACGGCCCTGCAGCAGAAGTTGAACGCGACGGATGCGCGATTGCGGGCGACGACGGAGACTTTCGGCCAGAGTCTGGGTGTGACGCAGAAGCAGTTGGAACTGCGCGGCGAAGCGATTCTGGCGCGGCAGCAGGCGGACACCAGGCGTCTTGAACAGACGCAGCAGGCGACGCAGGAGAAGATCGGGCAGGTTTCGACGGAGGTCTCTTCTGTGAAGACGGATGTGGGTGGCGTGAAGACGGATGTTGCCACGACGAAGACCGATCTGGAAGCGACGAAGACGCAGCTTCAGCGCACGATGGGCGATGCGGGCGTGATGAGCGGTTTGATTGCGCGCAATCACGACGAGCTCGAGGTACTGAAGCACAAGGGCGATCGCAACTACGCCGAGTTCACGCTGCATAAGGGCGATAAGCCCGTAGTGCTTGCGACAGTCAAGCTGCAGCTGAAGAAGGCCGACCAGAAGCACGGTAAGTACACGATGAATGTGATGTCAGACGACCGCACGATCGAGAAGAAGGACAAGAGCATGATGGAGCCGGTGCAGTTTTATACGGGCAAGGACCCTGTGCTCTACGAGATCGTGGTGAACAACGTGGACAAGAATACGGTGTCGGGATATTTGTCTTCGCCCAAGGGGCAGTAGGGCTCTACGCGTTGTTGCGAGCGGAGGCAACAGCAGATCCCTCCGCTGCGCTACGGGATGACAAAGAAGCGCTGCGGATGACAAGTCGAGCTATTTGGGGAACGACGTTGTGATGGTGCTGTTGTGGTAGAAGTCGATGTGAAGCGCGGAGGCCTTGCGAGTTTGCCAGGCCTTTTCGTCGATGGGATATTGCAGCAGGACGTAGCCGCTGGCTGAGGCTCCGGGAGCGATGGTGGCCTCGCGACGCAGAGGTTTGCCCGCCTGGTCGAGCAGGGCCTTCAGTTTTGGATAAGAGGCAAGGATCACGGCGATGTCGCGAGGTTCGGCGGCGCTGCTCTGCAGCTCTGCGCCCTCCGGGGAGGTCAGGTCGGCGTGGAGGTCTTTGAGGAAGAGTGGAGCGCGGAAGCGATTGTCTACGGTCACCTGTGCGATGAGGTAGATCACATCCTCCGAACGGTCTTCGAGTTCTTCACCCATCTGG
>JAHFTZ010000115.1 GCA_023265355.1 Terriglobus sp. | reverse complement strand
CCTACTCCATGGTCACCAAATCCAGACCCAACCGCACAGCCCCCATGAGTTGCGCGTCCGCTCCCAGCGTGCTGGAAACGATCTCGGGCCGAATCCGCTCGCCGCGCTCGTAAAGAATCCTTCGCGTCTCGTCCACCAGAGCAGGATGCATACCCACACCGCCGCCCAGCACAAACAGTGGGCAATTGATTACAAGGGCCATGTTGTAGATGGCATAAGCCAGCGTCTTCGCAGACCGGTGCAGTACCGCCTCCGCGAGCTCGTCTCCCTGCATCGCCGCGTCGAAGATCTCCGTCGCGTGCAGCATGCGCGGCAGACCGGTCTTCTTCGCCCGCCACGCGCTCTGCCAGTAGTCCCGGATGCCCTCGCCACCCACAACGCCTTCCAGGGCCCCGGGTTTTCCACGCTCCACAGGCTCTTCCGGCGTGCCCGGAACGAGCATGTAGCCAATCTCTCCCGCCGTCCAATCCATTCCCTGGAACAGCTTCCCGTTTAATACGATTCCCGCGCCAACCCCCGTGCCGATGGCGACAAAGACAAAGTCGCGTATGCCCTTCGCCTCTCCCGCCCAACCTTCTCCGAGCGCGGCGGCATTCACATCGTTGTCCACGGTGGCTGGAACGCCTAGCGCCTCCTCCAGCATGGCGCGGAGGGGGACATCGCGCCATCCCATCAGGTACGAGGTTGCAATCACCACGCCCTCTGCCACGTTCGTCACGCCCGGGGCACCCGCCGCCACAGCACGCAGATCGCTCTTTTCCAGGGAGTGTGCGCGCATCATCTCTTCCACGCCTGCGCGTATCCTCTCCACGACCACTGCGGCGTCCCGAATGCCTTCTGTGGAAGCGGACGCCCGCGCGATGACCTTGCCGGAAAGATCTGCCAGCGCTAAGCGGAGATTCGTTCCGCCAACATCTACTGCTGCAACGTAGCCTTTTGTCACGAAAGCAGCTCCGCGGGTGCCGCGCTGATGCTCTCCAGCTCCATCCCCTTCGTCTCAGGCACCACCCAACGCACAAACGCCAGCGTCACCAGACAACACAGACCAAACATCGCGAACGTCATCGCCGTACCCACCCTTTGCAAGACAGAAAGAAAAGTCAGAGAGACCACAGTATTGGAGATCCCGTATCCCAGCGTTGCGGCGGCAGCTCCACGCCCGCGCACGCGCAGAGGAAATACCTCGGAGACCAGGATCCACGCAATCGGCCCCATGCTCGCCGCGCAGCATGTAATGTAAACCACCAGGCACGCCGTCGCCACCACACCCATCGAATGTCCGAGTGCCGCGGCGTGCTGAAACGAATAGGCCAGTACAAACAGAGAGGCCATCATTCCGCTCAGACCCGCGTAGAGCAGCGGCTTGCGCCCCAGCCGATCGACCAGGAACAACGCGATCACCGTCGCCAGCATATTCATCACACTGACCAGCAGCGCTGCGAAGATCGCATTCTCATTCGAGGTAATCCCAGCCAGAGCGAAGATGTGCGGGCCGTAGTAGATCACCGCGTTGATCCCGGTGAACTGCTGCAGCACCACAAAGCCCACTGCAATCAAAAGGCCACGTCGCACCGCGGGCGTCCAAAGCACGCTCCACCTCTGGTCCACCTTGGTTCTGGACGCTACTTCGATGTCTGCCAGCAGCTCTTTCGCTCCCTCTTCATCGGTGTACGAGAGCAGAACCTTCTTTGCTTCCTTCACCCGACCCTGCGCATAGAGCCAGCGCGGACTCTCCGGCACGGTCAACACGAGGAAGAAAAATACCACCGCAGGGAAAGCACCCAGACCGAACATCAGCCTCCAGGCATGCTGCCCGGCCAGCCAGTAGCCCACTACATTCGCCAGCACAATCCCAAGCGTCAGGGCGAACTGGTAGAACCCGATCAGCGTTCCACGCGACTGCGGCGGCGCAAGCTCGGAGACATAGACAGGCGCGGTCACCGAAGTAAAACCGATCGCCACACCCAGCAGCAGACGGGCCACAATCAACGTGGCAACATTGGGTGAAACCGGAGCCAGGATCGAGCCGAAGATGAAGATCGCTCCGGACCAAAGCAGCGTAGACCGGCGTCCCAGCCTGTCCGAGACGATGCCGCCGAGAATCGCACCCGCCATCGTGCCCATCGGCACCACGCTGACCACCAGCTCCTGCATCTGCGTGGACAATGCAAACGTGCTGCGCACAAAGACCAGCGCAGCCGCGATGATGCCGACATCGAATCCGTACAAGATACCGCCCAGACCGGCGATCAGAGAAACTCTCCACAAGAATCCGCGATTCACACGCGGCTTCGCCATCACATGCGAGCTGGACAAGGAAAACACCTCGGTTGGTATTCGTTCGAATGATAGCCTTTGAACGTCGCGCCCACCGCGAGTCATTTGGCCTAGAGCAGGAAAGAAATCGATGAGTCAGAATAAACCCGCACCGCGTTGGATTAACGGCATCGAGCCGTCGAAGGAACTCCTCTCGTACAACGGTACGCAGATCCTCGAGCATGAGTGTCGTGAACAGCCGTCAAGACTGCGGGATCTTCTTCAGACCTATTCCAACAACGCGGCGGTCCAAGCGCAGCTCAAAAAGATTAGCGAAGCGGCAAACACCTCCAGTCCAGTACTCTGGATCGGCATGGGCGGTTCGCTCTGCTCGTCCATCAGCGGCTCCATCCACCTGCAATCGAATGGACGCCCGGCCTTCAGCCTCGACGCCGGAGAGTGGCTGCACTACGGCAAGCCCGTATGGGATGAGGCCGCGCTCTCCGTCCTGCTCACCACTTCGGGAGAGAGCGCAGAGCTCGTCGAACTCATCAAGCGTGACACCAAACAGCCAGCGGCCCTGCTCTGCAATAACTCCGCCAGCACCTGCTGGGGCCTCGCTGAGAATAAGCTCCCTATCCTCGCAGGACCGGAGTATGGCAACGCCACGAAGACCTACACGAATTCCACCGCCGCTACCATCATCCTCGCGTCGGAGATCCTCAAGCTTCCCTGGCAGGACGACGCAGAGCACGCCATCGATGTCTTCACGAACCATCTCGATCCCATCTTCTCCATGCGGGACGAGCTCGAAGCCTTCACGCGCGGCGCTGCGAACATCGAACTCATCGGTCGCGGCGCAGCTTACGGCGGAGCCATCATGGGCGCGCTCACCATCCGCGAGATGAGCGGCTTCCGCGCAGCGCCGCATACAGGCGCAGGCTTCCGCCACGGACCGAATCTCGATGTCGATGGCACCCACGTCGCCATGATCTTCGCACTCGGACGTGCTGCGGATCTCGGGATCAAACTCGCAGCAGAGTGTAACAAACGCGGTGGCAAGGTGGTTCTCATCTCAAGCGAAGACCATGAACGAACCGAACAACTTCTCCCAATCAAAGTCGAAGCCGTCGCCGAGCCCTGGGAGGGCATCACGTCCATCCTCGTCCCACAGGCGCTTACCCTCGCCATGATCGAGCGCAACGGTTGCCGCCTTCCGCCGCGCTTCGCCTATGGCGAGATGGTGCAGTAAGCAACGCGGTCAAGGCTGGTGCGGCAGCGTCAGGACGGGATTTCTGTCCAAGAAGTTCATCGGCCGAATCAGGAAGTCATGCCACATCGTCGGCATGACCGGCCAGTCTTCCAGCCGCACCACGTGATGAAACCCGAGCGTATACCAGGCCACAATATCGGTGTTCTCGATCTTGCGGTTCGCCGCCGTCCACGCGGGTAGACCGTCCATGCCCTTTCCGCTGGTCACATAGGTTCCGCCCGCGTAACGTTCCTCCGGCATATAAGGAGTCACCCAGATCTGGTGCGTCGCGAACTGACCCATGCGCTGCGCGGGATCGTCCTCTGCCGCGAACGCCATCCCCGTCGCCCCCGGCATGATCTCGTAACCCGTCGGATAGCCCATCGCGCCGTGCTGCGCGGGATTGATAAAGTGCCACATCCCTGGCCGCTTGGGATCGAGGTCTAGGATCGCGTCCCTCTCCGTGTGCGCCATCGACGACTCATCCGCCCAGATGCTCTTTCGCACAGCGCCTTCGACCTTCTGCGGAACCAGACGGTCGATCATGAAGCTGTTGCTCTGCCCGTCCACATCCAGATCCAGGCGATACGAAAAATAATGGTCGTGATTTACGGCCAGCAGGTGCGGTGCGACCAGCGTTCCATACTCGGGCTTCGCTGGACCGTCCTCCATGGCATGCTCGACGTGGTCTTCCTTCACACCCTTCGTCTCCACGATGCCAGTCGCACCCACCGCCACGCGAATCGTTCCGTCCTGCTGGAAGACCCAGTCCAGCACGTAGTCATAGTTGCCAACCACTGCCGCCGTCCGCAAGACGAGTTCGCGGCTGGGCCGTCCACTGATGAGATCGGGCTCCCCGTGCCTCCACGAAGGGTTATCCAGTGTGCGCTCAAAGATGCAGGCCAGACGCGGCTTCAGCATAGGACTACCCGTATCCGAGGGCACCAGTCCATTGAAGTACTGCGCGCGCTCCGGGCAGTCGTCCGACGTCAGTGGCTTAATTAGTCCACCCTGTAGAAACTCTCCCGCATCCAGAAACGCGCGCCAGCTCCATCCCGGATCCTTATCCATATAAGGAACGTACATCTCAGAGAGCGATCCCTCATACATCACCGACCGCAGCCGGTCGCCGTCCTGATACTTCGCCAGATTCACCACCACGCCCACACGCGGATCCAGGCGGAAGCGGAAGTGCCAGTTCTGCCAGGACACCTCGCCTTTGTTGATCCTGTAGCCAGGCCCCATCGGCTGCGTCACGAGCAGCGGAGTAGTACCTTCGCGCGGCGTCGCCTCCGCCTCCTCAAAACTCGCATCTCCAGTCGGCATCGGGATGGGTCCACGATCCACAACGTTCAAGACCTTCTCCGCCGTCACATCAACGAGGATGTAGAGGTTTTCAATCGTCCTTCCCCAATAGTGATACGCACCGCGCTCGTCCGTGCATGTTCCATATCCGATGCGGTGTCCCTCTTCCTCCGGAAACACGCGGAAGGTTAGCGGAATCGGCTGGCAATGCACTGTGCTCAGGTCGGTAATCCCGCGCGCCTTCAGCCCCGCCAGAACGCGTGGGTCTTTCTTTGCCACGTCCGCAATCGCGTCCATCTCGGTGTTCGTAAAAGGAGCCTGCGCCCCTTCGATAATCTTCCAGAACTCGAGTTTGCGCGCTGCCAGATCGACACGTGACTCCACGGTCTTTCCCTCGGCTTCAAGAACGACATCCGCCTCGCGTGGAATGGCATCACCGACCTTCCAGGCGAGCACGGTACTCTTCAGGGGCTCATGCAGCAGCAGCGTCGACACATAGGTCTTCTCCGAAAGGTGCCCGCTCTTTTGCAGGACCTCATGAGCAGTCCAGTACTCCTCCGTCGTCAGCGCATCCAGCGGATGCTGCGGCGCACGCGCCTGGGACCGCATCGCCACGGAACAAAAAACGGAAGCCAGTAAAACGCACCCTCTGAGATCCAGTAGCTTCAATCGAGCTCCTCTTGAAAGAAATTCCGTTAGCACCGCGTAGAGACAGGCGGTCAGAAGGATTTTGGCGAAAGTTTCTCCCATCATGCCACAGAGGAAAACAGGGAGAGACCTTTGTCCTATGAAAACCGGATTGAGTTCACAAAGATTAGTTCGTAAGCCGCGCCGTGAAGATATGCCTGACAGGATACACAAGGCGTATGCTCCAGACAGCCCCGCGCGAAACGATCTTTCGCTGGGCGCAACCATGCACGTCACCTCCTCTGGGGATCGCCGCTTCTTCAGGCCCAGGGACTACCGGAATGCTGGGAGCGCCGCGCATGATTGTGCACCTCGTGAATCCAAGCGATAACTCTTTTGGGACCGCTGTCATCACGCCACGTTGGCTTTTCGTTCTGGCTGCAGCCACGCCCCGCTCCATGGGCGATCCTACCCTGGTAGACGAGTCGATTGAGCAGCTCGATCCTGAAACGATTCATGCCGGAGACATCGTAGGCATCAGCGTCCACACCGGAAACGCCCTGCGCGGCTACGAAGTCGGTCGGCTTGCGCACGAGCGCGGCGCGACCGTGGTCTACGGCGGCATTCACGCCACGCTCTTCCCCGAAGAGCCCTTCGCGTACGGGGCGGCGGACGTCGTCGTCAAAGGTGATGGCGACATCGCCTGGGGACAGGTCCTCCGCGACATTCAGGCGGGCTGCGCAGGCCGCATCTACGACGGCGGCAAGATCGAAGGCGACGACTTCCTGGCCGCCCGCTGGGATCTCATGCAGACGGACAAATATATGTGGGCCTCTGTGCAGACGATCCGTGGCTGCCCCAAGCACTGCTCCTTCTGCTCCGTCTGGCGCACCGATGGGCAAAAGCCGCGGCAGCGCTCCTTCGAAAAAGTCATCGACGAGATCATCGACCTCCGTCGCCTTGGCTTCCGCTTCATCGCTCTCGCGGACGACAACTTCTACCCTGTCACGCTCACAGACCTCCGCCTCGCGCGGGAACAGAACAACGCAGAGAAGCTGGAATCGCTCCTCGCCACCCGCGCGGAACGCTTCTCTCTGATGGCCGAACTCGCCAAGCTGCCCAAGGACATGGTCTTCTTCACCCAGATCACCATGGAGTCCGCCGAAGACACGGAGTACCTCGACGCCATGCGCCGCGCCAACATCAAGGGCGCGCTCGTCGGCGTAGAGGCAGTCACCCCCGAAGGCCTCAAGGCCGTCTTCAGAGACTTCAACTACTCCGGCGACCGCCTCGTGCAGCAGCTCCAGACCTTCCGCGAACACGGTGTGCACGTCCTCGGCTCTTTCATCTTTGCCTGCCTACGGACAAGCCAAGCACCTTCGGCGCCACCGTCGAACTGGCGCTCAAAGCGGGCGTTACCTTTGCGCAGTTCGTCATGATGACGCCCTTCCCAGGCACGGTCGACTTCGGGCGATGGGAAAAGGAGCAGGCGGAAAATCCAGAGATGGTCGGAGGCATCCCCATCACGCGCTACTGGCTGATCCCCACGGCCATTCGCCCAAAGATGTTTACGCCGCATCCGTCGATGAGTTCTGATGAGATTAGGGAACGAACCCAGGGCGTCTGGGACCGCTTCTACGATCTCAAATCCGTGTGGAAGCGCTCCGCCTGC
>JAHFTZ010000114.1 GCA_023265355.1 Terriglobus sp. | reverse complement strand
CCAAGAGGGCGCGTCTCTCTTCAGTCCGAAGCAGCTACCGTTTCGTGCTCTTCTTGGCTGGAGCTTTCTTTGCCGGAGCTTTGGTCACGACCTTCTTGGCCACTGCTTTCTTTACCGGAGGTGCTTTGACCACAATGATCTTCTTGGCCGGAGCCGCCTTCTTCGCGGGAACAGCCTTTGCTGGCGCTGCCTTGACTGGAGCAGCTTTCTTTACGGCGACTGCAGTTGGGGTCTTCGCCGCAGCCTTGACCGGGGCCACCTTCTCCTTTGCGATGCTCTTCTTCGCTGGACCGGGTTCGCCGCCATCGCGTTCTGGAGCGCTGCCTACCGGCACGTCTCCTACTTCGTCAGGCAGACGCACCGATTCGGCCTCTGCCTCCGCAGCTGCCAGTTCTGCGGCTGCAAGGGCTTTCTTCGACTTTCCGCGCGGTGCTTTGGCTTCCTTCTTTGCGCGTGCGCGGCGAAGATTGACCACGGGCGGTGGTGCCGGAGGAGAGTAGGGCTCCAGATACGCCTTCAACTCTTCGACTGTGCCCAGCTTGTTGTCCATCAGTTCGAAGAACAACTTGTCCAAAAGCTCATGATAGACGGGGAGGTCGGGAGTAATGCGCATCTCCGTCATCACCTGATAAGGCAAACGCTGCTTTGCGGTCGGCCACTCGGTGATGAATGCCTTGAACTTGTTCTGTACCGCCGCGCTCTTACCCAGGAAATAGAGGGCGAGGACGGTTTCCGGATCGGAAGCGTGCAGCAGCTTCCATGCGGCTGAAGGTGCAGCCGACTCTTTGCTCGTCAACTTGGCCTGAAATTCTTTGACGTGGCCTTCGATCGCCGCGATCTTGGCTACAAAGCGCTTGCGCGGGAACATCTTCTGCAAGGCTTCGACTTCCTTCGGCTGCATCTTGGCCGTGATCAGCGGGAAGGCGATGGCCGCCGTATAAGCAAGGATGCCCTGCTGCTGAAGCTCGCCGTTCTTTGCCTGCAGCTCGCTCAGAGCGGCCTGATTGGCCTTGGCGGAACCCCACGCCGGTGCAAGCTCCTTCATCCAGCCATCGGCCTCGAGCATGCGCATCGCGCGGATCGGGTCTTCTTCGTGGGCGATTTCTTCCAGTTCGTAGCCGCGTTCCCACGCCGAGAGAGCGGAGATGTAGCCCTCTTCTTTCGCCGTGTTATACCGGGCCTGTGTGCGCTCTTCCATGTGCCAGCCAAGCCGCGCACCGAGGCGAACCGCACGCAGAAGGCGAATCGGATCTTCGATAAAGCCATAGTTCGAAACCAGACGTAGTTCCCTGTTCTCGATGTCGGCCACCCCATTGAGAGGGTCCATCAAAAGGCCATACGATCCATCATTTAAGGAGATCGCCATAGAGTTCGCAGTAAAATCGCGCCTTCTGAGGTCGTCCAGAATGGATGCCGGCTCATAAACCGGTTTCCCCGGTTTTGGGAACGTCAGTGTGGAAGCAGAAGAGATTTCGACCCGTACGCCTCCGGGAAATGTGACAAAGAGCGACTGGGAAACATCGTATTCGCCATCAATGGCTGCAAAATTTTCTATTTCTTTTCTTAGAGATAGAGCGTTTCCCTGAACTGTTACATCCAGATCGCGTACGGGTGCTCCACCCGTCAGGTCACGTACGGCGCCACCTGTAAGGAAAAGAGTGAGGCCTTTGGGGCGAACCAGATCGCGAAGCGTCGTGAGGGCGTATTGCTGAGCCTGTGAAAGGCGATTTTCGAGTAGGTAGATGTAATCGGCCATGGTGGGCGGTCGGACTCCAAGCGCGCCTGCGCTTTAGTGCTAAACGATTGAATACCAAGTACTTACCTGCGTTACAGGACCTAAGTACAACACCTAAGAGTAGCATATTGTTAGCTTTTCCGCCACGGGGAGAGTGGGTTTTTGTTGCGTCCTTTCAGAGAGATAGCGAGAATGCAGACAGCCAGCACAAAGAGATAAGAAAGCGGCTACGACTGGAAGCCATGAGCAGGAAAAAGGTCATCGTTCGACGGTTCACCCCGGGATTGCTTATGGGCTATCTGCCGTCCGGCGGATTTGTGCAGGCAGACACACTGGAACTGCTGGATCTGGGCGGACGTGTCGTCCATGTTCCGCTCGGCGAGGTGAAGATGGTGACCTTCGTCCGCGACTTCAATACGGCGGACGGCGTGAATCCGGAAAGGTTTACGCGGAAGACCTTCCCTGCCCGGCCCAGGGCGGAGGGACTCTGGGTGCGTTGCGTTCTGAAGGACGACGAGGTGCTGGAAGGCCTTGCCCCGCTCGACCTGTCTCTCGCGGAGGGCTTCACCGAGGAAAAGGGGATCCATATGGCTCCCCCGGATGTGCGCGGCAACGTGCTACGGCTGTATGTGCCGGGTTCGGCTATGAAATCGATGGAAGTTCTGGCCGTGGTGACGTCTCCCTCGCGCAAGAAGACGGTCGCTCTTGCTGCTACGGCGGAGGACCAGCCCGACCTCTTTGCCGATCTGGGACCTGATTCTCCTCTGCATTGATTGAAGATCGTAGAATCGCATCCATGAAACTGAGTGAGATTGCGGAACGACTTGGCTGTGAGCTGGTGGGCGACGGCGAAATTGAGATCTCTGGCGTCGCGGGGATTGAAGAGGCTGGCGCGGACCGGCTTACCTTTGTAGCGAACCCCAAGTATGCCGCGCTGGCGAAGACCACTTCCGCGGGCGCTATCCTCGTCGAGCCCGACTTCCCGGTTCTGGAACAGACCGCTACGCTGCGGGTCAAGAACCCATACCTCGCCTTCGCTCGTGCGATCGAGCTCTTCTATAACGCTCCGCATCACAAAGCGGGCGTCCATCCGACGGCAGTCGTGCCGGACTCGGCGAAGATCGGTGAGGGAGCACACATTGGGGCTTACGTCGTCGTAGGGGATGATGTGGTGATCGGCCGGGATGCTGTTCTGCTGCCTCACGTGGTTATCTACGACGGTGTGCGCATTGGCGACCGCTTCTTTGCCCACGCGCACGCGGTGGTGCGGGAGCATTGTGTTCTGGGGAACGATGTCGTTTTGCAGAACGGGGCGGTGATCGGGGCCGACGGCTTCGGCTTTGCGAAGGACGGTAAGAACTGGCGCAAGATCGTGCAGGCCGGCCGAGCCGTTCTGGGCGATGACGTTGAGGTGCAGGCGAATGCGTGCATTGACCGCGCAAGTGTGGGAGAGACGGTCGTCAGGGACGGTGCGAAGGTCGACAACCTGGTGCAGGTAGGACACGGATCTACGGTAGGCGAGCGGACGCTGCTCTGCGCGCAGGTGGGGCTCGCGGGGTCTACTGTGATTGGAAAAGACGTGATCCTCGCCGGGCAGGTTGGCGTGGCCGGGCATCTTACCGTGGGTGACGGTGCGATTGCGACGGCGCAGACAGGGATTCCTAACGATGTGGCCGCAGGCAGCGTCGTAAGTGGTTACCCCGCAGTGGAGAACAAGCAGTGGCTGCGGCAGGTTGTGGTGGTGAACAAGTTGCCGGAGGTCGTGAAGGAGTTGCGCGCGGCGATCAAGGAGTTGGGCAACCGGTAGGAATATAGCGAAACCTGAGTGCCCTGTCCGTGCGCAAGCGTCTTCGGCCGCTGAAATCTACTTGAGAAGTAGATACCCGGAAGAGCCAAAGTAGCGGGTTTGGACCTTGAGTGTGCATAATGCAGTTGGCTGTCTGCCACGCTTTGCATCAGGAGAATCCGCAATGCCTTTGCTTCACCCTGTCGTCCGGCTCGCCGCTGTTCTTTCCTTCGGCGCATCCTGCATGTTTGCCTCCGCACAGAAGTCTGCGCCGAAGCTTGTTACGGAAAACGGACGCCATGCTTTGCTGGTCGACGGATCGCCTTACCTGGTCCTTGGAGCACAGATCGGTAACTCCAGTGCCTGGCCGGAGATGCTTCCGAAGGTCTGGCCCGCACTGGAAGCCATGCACGTCAATACGGGCGAGGCTCCTGTTTACTGGGAGCAGATCGAACCGCAGCCAGGGCACTTCGACTGGACCAACGTCGACGCACTCATCGATGGCGCGCGCGAGCATCATCTGCACTTGGTGCTTCTCTGGTTCGGCACGTGGAAGAACGGAAACGATCATTACGTTCCGCAATGGGTCAAGCGTGACCCTGTGCACTTCCCTCGCATGATGAATCTTGCAGGCATGCCGATCGACGATCTTTCTGCCAATGCGCCCGCAAACATGGAGGCGGATCGCAAGGCGTTCGCCGCTCTGATGCACCACGTCGCGGAGAAAGATGGAACCGAGCATACCGTCCTCATGATCCAGGTAGAGAACGAGTCTGGTGGAATCGGCGCGGCACGTGATTTCTCGCCGTCATCGAACCGGGAGTTTGCTGGACAGGTGCCGACAGAACTGGTGAAGTCTCTGGGCAAAAAAGCAGGTACGTGGGCGGAGGTATTTCCCGGCAACGCCGATGAAGCGTTCCAGGCCTGGCACCAGGCGCGCTACATCAACGCCGTTGCAGAGGCAGGTAAGCGAGAGTTGAATATTCCCTTCTACTGCAACGTCTGGCTTGCCTATCCGCCCAGTGAGCTTCCGGAACGACACATTCCTACGGCAGGCATCGGCTACCCGTCGGGGGGACCGAACCAGGGGATGCTCTCGCTCTGGAAGGCTGCGGCACCGTCGATCGACATGATCGGCCCGGACATCTATGCGAACAACGCGGACTTCGTTCTCGATATCTTCAACACATACTCGCGACCTGACAACCCACTCTGGATTCCGGAGATCGGACAAGGCAATAACTACGCTCCCTTCTTCTTCGCCGCTCTGGGACAGGGGGCGATAGGGTTCTCTCCATTTGGTATCGATTGGACGGGCTTCCTGCAGAACGGCACGGTGCCACGTGCCCATGCGGAGAACTTTGCACTGCTTTGGCCGATGCAACGGACCGTCGCCAAGCTGAACTACCAAGGCAAGGTCAAGACCTTCATTGAAGTTTCTGGCGGAGTGGATCAGGAAAAGCTCTTTGCAGCCGACGAAGGCGCGCACGGGGCAAGTCCAAATACTCAGAGCGCGCTGATTGGCCAGATGCGTCTGGCCAATGCGACGGTGCCTCTTGAGCAGACGGGTACGGCAGCCACGCGGGCGGCGGATGCTGCGGGTGCCTGGGTCGCCGAGGTTCGCTTTGGCTTTCCCCAGAAAGACGGCGAAGCTGCTCCGGGCAACTCGAACAAAGAGGGACGCGTGATGGTCGCTCAGATGGGACCGGATGAGTTTCTGCTGACTGGGATCGGTGGCGCAGTCTTCTTGCATCGTCCTGGCCTACTCACTGGAATTCGCATGCAGATTCTGACCGCCGAGGAGGGCTACTACACGCCGGGAGCCACACCCGGTGCGACGGAGGTTTGGCATATGACCCGAGTTCTCAACGGGGATGAAACTGACCGTGGAATCCGGTTTCCCGATCCGAGCGCTCGTACGAATTCTGGCGGAGAACAGGCTGCATCGGGAGACCCGGCACCGCCAGCCTCTGCACGTCGTGGACCGATGGCGGTGAAAATTGTGCTTGGGCGCTTCTGAAGTGGAGTCTATTTAGGTGCCGCTGTAGGGGCTTTTGAAGGTGCGATCTTTCCCGTAAGCAGCGCGGTGACGCTCTTGTGCAGATCTTCGTTCTCTACAACGAAGAACAGGCCTCCACGGGCGTTCTGTGAACTCAAGCAGGTGAGTTTGCCTACAGGAGAGATGGCTCCGTCCTGATTCATATCGGAGAAGATGGTGAGCGGGCTGCCCTCTCCGGTGGAGACGCCTATCTTCGCGTGGTTCGCACCGAGTGTTTTCCCGGAGGGCGTCTCTCTGCGAAGTGCCGCTCAGTCTGATCGTCGTACCCTCCCAGATGCCAGTTGTTACCACCTGCACGGCTCCTGGGCTGAGAGACTTAATCGCCGTGGGCCAGCAGTCGGGCTTTGTACGGCCCGGCCTGGAGTAGATCTTCGCTCCCATCCAAAAGGTAGCGACGCGCAACGGCACTTTGCCCAGAACGGCCGATACAAACTGCCATGGCGGAGCGGAAAGACCACCCGCCTTCGCGATGATCTGGACTCCCGAAGAGAGCGTCGCCTGCGTGTAAGTGGAGGTCTTGTTGGGGCTGCCCAGCTTCGCAGCGGCATCCCGCACCTCCTGCGGTCCGCCGATCTTCGCGATCTGCGGATTCTTCGGTTCGGTAACAGCGCCTTCAGTCTGCAGTGCTGCGAGCACCTTAAGCAGGTCATCCTTCGTCAACTTGAGCGCGAAAAAGTCCTAGCTGAGATCGACGTTGTTGTCATTCACGCAGCCCAGCGAGTTACCGTCTTTCACTCTGGGGTGTGTGCTGCTGCCCGCGCCCGGCCAAGAGGGAGTCGTGACCTGCAGGACCAATCCGTCACCGTCTTCATTCCAGGCAAGCATGCCTTTGGAGTGGCCCCACTTCGCTCCACATGCGTTTCCGGTAGAGCCTTCGCAGGCAAGCACAGGGCTGCGATAGAACTGGTCGTTCCAGACAAGGTAGGACAGATCCCCGTTATAGACCTCGTTGAATGTCGCGCCTAGCGGATCAGCCGGGCTATCGCCGAGATATCCGTCACCCTTGGTCAAAGCTGCGTGTTCGCTACTTGCCGCGACATAACTCTGACCCATTCTGGTGTATTTTCTCCTTCCCCCCGGTGTGCCGCCGAAGCTACAGGTCGGCGGTGTGGTCTTGGGACGAGGAAAGGTAGCAGTGTTGAACTTGAAGGCAAACCACCAGTCCACAGGGTGGTTTGCGCTCCACAGGGGCGACGGCGCTGTTTGCGGTCCCTGCCCGGAAAACTGCTCAGGCGAGAACGAGACGACAAGGAATAGAAAGAATAACTGGAAGCGCAACGTTGCCCGGCGCATCGGAGACTCCAATCATGGATCGGGCAAGGCTAAGCTAATGCGCAAAAAGCTACAAGACAAAAGGGCCAAAAGCATCGAAAGAAGGCCCCGCATCTTTCCAGAGATCAAAGATGTACTCCAGCCGGGACTATTCCAGATGGGAGCATTTTTTCGCGGATGGCTGGACTATGGTCGCAGCGACCGAACCCGTTGATTTTCAATGTGCTCCGTCCAGAGGACCTGATAAGTCCATCTGCAGGACATTGATCCTGTCATCAGATCAACGCAGCGTCCAGATTGAGAGAGACACCGACCAGGACAAGGCAGCAACT
>JAHFTZ010000113.1 GCA_023265355.1 Terriglobus sp. | reverse complement strand
AAGAGCCGCGAGGCCTTCGAGATCCGTACGCACAAGCGCCTGATCGACATCCTTGAGCCGACGCAACAGACGGTAGACGCGCTGATGAAGCTCGATCTCCCGGCTGGTGTGGACGTAGAGATTAAAACGGTCACCAAGTAGTTTCATTTTTTCGCTGTTAGATATTCGGGTAAGACCGGCAGTGCTCATGAGTGAGCATGATGAGGAGAGGAAGCAATGGCAGTCACAGGAATTCTCGGTCGCAAGATCGGCATGACACAGGTATTTGACGAGCGCGGTGACGTTCACCCGATCACGGTTATCAAGGCTGGACCTTGCGTGATCACACAGCTCAAGACGATGCAGAAGGACGGCTACGATGCCGCCCAGATCGGTCTTGTTGAGTTCGTCAAGGCAAGCAAGATCAACAAGGCGATGACGGGCCACTTTGCGAAGAGCAGCGTGCCTCCGGTCAAGATCATCCGCGAAGTTCCGGTAGAGGCTTCCGCTGAAGGCGCAGAAGCTGTGAAGTCGGGCGATCGCGTTCTGATCGACATCTTCGAAAATGCAAAGTTTGTTGACGTGATCGGAACTTCGAAGGGCCGCGGTTTCGCGGGCGTTATTCGTCGCCACGGCTTCGGCGGCGGACCCAAGTCGCACGGACATATGTTCCAGGTGCAGGGTTCAATCGGCGCATCCAGCTTTCCCAGCCGCGTGTTTCCAGGTCAGCGTATGCCGGGTCACATGGGCGCAGCACAGATTACCGTTCGCAACCTGCGGATCCGCGGTATCGACCTTGAGGACAACCTCATCATGGTTGAAGGCGCAGTCCCCGGACCGCGTGATGGCGTGGTTCTCGTTTCTCGTGCCAAGGCTCCGCCGCGTGAGCGTCGTGGGTTCGGTGGTTCGGGAACGGTCGATCCGCTGAAGGCTTCCAAGAAGGCAGCTCCTTCCAAAAAGAAGTAGTTGCTCGTAATTAGCAACACCGGTTGCGGAGCCCGAATTCAGGCTTGCCTGCAAGGTGAATATCGATTTCAAAGAATGGCCGCCGCAATGGTACGGGGCCGAAGGATATGAGATGGCAAAGATCAATGTAGTGAACTTCAACGGAGAGCGCGTCGGCGAGGTTGAACTTGCCGATGAGGTCTTCGGAGTTGAAGTCAACGAGGCCCTCCTTTGGGAGGCAGTGAAGCACTATCGTGCATCGCTGCGCCAGGGAACGGCTGCAACGAAGAACAAGAAGCTTGTGTCCGGTGCGGGCAAGAAGCTGTGGAAGCAGAAAGGTACTGGCCGCGCACGCGTTGGCTCGATCCGTTCGCCTATCTGGCGTGGCGGTGGTACGGTCCACGGACCTCAGCCCCGCAGCTACGACTACCAGTTCCCGAAGAAGAAGCTCATGGGCGCGTTGCGCTCGGCGCTTGCTTCGAAGCTGGCCGACGGCAAGCTGACTGTTGTTGAGACCCTCTCTGCTGCAGAGCCGAAGACTAAGCTCTACCGCCAGGCACTGGACAAGCTGGATGCCAAGAAGACGGCCCTGCTGGTCGAGAGTGGCCACAAGCTGACGGAGAACGCGTTCTTTGGATCGCGCAATCTGGATGGTGTGGAACTGGTTCTCAGCTCGGAAGTTCACCCTTATGATCTGCTCCGTTACGAGCACGCCATCTTCTCGAAGGACGCTTTTGAGGCGATCCAAGAGATGTTGAAGAAGAACGTCAGCAAGCGCAAGCACGTGCTGGCTTCTGAGAAGGAGGTTGCGTAATGCCGACTCTTTATAACGTAATCCGCCGCCCCCTGATCACGGAAAAGGGAATTGGCATCAAGGATGCCCAGAACACGCTGGTGTTTGAAGTCGCGCACGATGCGACCAAGACCGAAGTCAAGCAGGCGGTCGAGACCCTCTTCAAGACGAAGGTTTCGAGCGTTCGCACAACGAACGCCGCGGCAAGTTTACCGGCTATCGCCCCGACTGGAAGAAGGCGTATGTACGCCTGAAGGCCGGCGAGAAGATGCCGGAGTATGCGACGAACCTGTAGTCGCAGCGAGTCAGCAGGGTGCAGGGATCGAAAGGTTTCTGTACCAGCAAGCTGAATCGATTGATTTGAAGATTTGAGAGAGCCGCGCGCTGCCAAAGCTATGCGGAGAGGCAAGGAAATAAAGCGATGCCGATTAGAACATTCAGACCGATAACACCGACGCTGCGCTTCCAGGCGCGTCTGGTGAACGACGACATCACGACGGACAAGCCCCACAAGCCCTTGCTCACCAGCAAGCCGCGTACGGGTGGACGTAACTCGACCGGAGCGATGACGATGCGCCACCACGGTGGTGGCCACAAGCAGAAGCTGCGCATCATCGACTTCAAGCGTGAGAAGTACGGCATTCCGGCTACCGTTGCAACCGTGGAGTATGACCCAAACCGTAGCTCACGTATCGCCCTCGTGCACTATGCCGATGGTGAGAAGCGCTACATCATTCAGCCCGTTGGGTTGAAGGTGGGCCAGGAGATCATGAGCGGACCGGAAGCGGACATTCTTGTAGGCAATGCGTTGCCGCTCAAGAACATCCCTGCTGGTACGACTGTGCACAACGTTGAGCTTCGTCCCGGCAAGGGCGCACAGATGGTGCGTTCGGCTGGATCGAGCGCTCAGCTGGTAGCGAAGGAAGGCGATTACGCTCTTCTGAAGCTGCCCTCCGGTGAGACGCGCAAGGTGCTCGTCGAGTGCATGGCAACGATTGGCCAGGTTGGCAATACGGAGCACGAGAACATTACGCTGGGCAAGGCAGGCGCAAGCCGCTGGCGCGGTATCCGTCCCGCCAACCGTGGTGTGTCGATGAACCCTGTGGATCATCCACATGGTGGTGGTGAAGGTAAGACCTCCGGCGGACGTCACCCAGTGACGCCGTGGGGCCAGCCAACGCGTGGATACAAGACCCGTAACAACAAGCGGACCGACGTATTCATCGTCAACCGCCGCAGCAAGTAATCGACAGGATCTGGAGCTAAGACATGGCACGTTCTACGAAGAAGGGCCCATTCATCGACGAGCATCTGCTTTCCAAGGTGGCTGCGTTGAATGAGGCAAATACCAAGAAGGTGATCAGCACGTGGTCGCGCCGCTCGACGATTTTTCCCGAGTTCGTCGGCCACACGATCGCTGTCCACAACGGCCGCAAGTTTGTTCCGGTGTATGTGACGGAGAACATGGTCGGCCACAAGCTGGGCGAGTTCTCTGCCACGCGTACCTTCAAGGGCCACGCGGCGAAGGCCGAGAGCTCGGCGAAGTCGAAGTAAACGGTTTACCCGGCAAACGGCTGGGCATTGAGTTCACCTCGGCTATGACCGAGGCGTGAAGGAAGAAATTATGGCAAAGAAGGCCGAAAAGACGATAGCAGGGCAGGCGCGGGAGTTCCGTGCCGAGGCGCGCTTCCAGCGCGTCAGCCCGCAGAAGGCAAAGCTGGTTCTGGATATGATCAAGGGTCTTCGCGTGGAAACTGCGCTGACCACGATGATGTTCTCCAAGAAGCGCATTGCACCCATTGTGGAGAAGGCCTTGCGTTCGGCGGTTCACAACGCAAGCTACCTGAGCGAAGAGCAGGGTTTTGACCTTGACGTCGACAACCTCTACGTCAAGATGGCCGTAGCCAACGAAGGTCCGCGCCTGAAGCGTATCCGCCCTGCCCCCATGGGCCGTGCGTTCCGCTACCAGCGCAGACTCGCGCACATTATCGTGACCGTTGCAGAAAAGCACACGGCTCCGAAGGTGGACGGTGCGGATGCAACCGCTTCGGCGACGGCAGGCACGAAGCCTGCTGCCAAGAAGGCAGCTGCAGCGAAGAAGGCCCCTGCGAAGAAGGCTCCAGCAAAGAAAGCAGTCGCGGCAAAGTAAGTTTGGCGGTACCGGAAGCACACACCCTCGGGCTCGGATAGAGCGGCGAGGTTTAATGACCCGATGAGTACCTCGTCCGCGGACGGGGGCTGGTGGGTTTGGAGTGAGAGGAAATTATGGGACAGAAAGTCCATCCGTATGGGTTTCGCCTCGGCGTCAACAAGCCGTGGAAGTCGCGCTGGTTCGTAGAGCGCGGATTTGACAAGCTCCTTGTCCAGGACGTCCAGATGAAGTCCGAGCTTCGCGAGAAGCTGAAGGCTGCCGGTGTTTCGTCCGTCGAGATCGAGCGTCACGGCAACAAGCTCCGTCTGATCATCAAGACTGCGCGTCCGGGTATCATCATCGGCCGCAAGGGCGCCGAGATCGACAAGCTCAAGGCCGACATTCAGAAGCGCACTTCGCGCGAAGTCTTCATCGACATCCTCGAAGTGAACAAGCCGGAGCTCGATGCTCAGCTGGTGAGCGAGAATATCGCTCTGCAGCTCGAGAAGCGTGTTTCGTTCCGTCGCGCGATGCGTAAGTCTGTGGACTCCGCTCTGCGCTTCGGTTGCAAGGGCATCAAGGTGCGCGTTTCGGGCCGTCTGAACGGTAACGAGATTGCTCGTTCGGAGTGGTATCTGCAGGGACGTCTGCCGCTGCACACGCTGCGCGCCGACATCGACTACGGATTCTCCGAGGCACACACCACCTTCGGCATTATCGGTGTGAAGACCTGGGTGTACAAGGGCGAGATCTACGAGCAGAAGAAGCGCCGCGACGTCGTTACGACCACGGGTGCGTTCTAGGCTATCGCGGGTTTTTAGTTCTTAGCGGAGAGATCGGCTAAGAGTGAGATCAAGAATTGATTGAGCGCGGGAGACGGGTTTCACCTCTTCGGAGGTGAGATCCAGGCCCGGCGCGGGAGAGCAAAACGATGTTGATGCCAAAGAAAGTAAAGTACCGGAAGCAGCAGAAGGGCAAGATGCGCGGCAAGGCCTGGCGCGGCTCTGAGTTGGCTTTTGGAGACTACGGTCTTAAGGTTCTGGAGTGCGGCTATATCACCGATCGTCAGATCGAAGCGAGCCGTATTGCGATGACACGATTCAGCAAGCGTGGCGGCAGAATCTGGGTGCGGATCTTCCCGGACAAGCCGATCACGAAGAAGCCAGCCGAAGTTCGAATGGGATCCGGTAAGGGTGCTCTCGATCATTGGGTTGCGGTGGTTCGCCCCGGCAAGCTGCTCTTCGAGATGGAAGGCGTGACGCCCGAGATTGCGCGTGAAGCGATGCGGTTGGCGTCGAACAAGCTTCCGTTGCGTACTATTTTCGTGCAGCGGCATAATGTGAAGGTTGTGGCTGCGAAATAAGCAGCCCGCGCCGCCGGCAACGGCATGCGCTAGATGACGGTTTGAAGGAAGAGACTAGAGATGGCACTCGATAAGATCCAGAACTTGAGCGGCGGTGAGTTGAAGGCCGAAGAGGCGAAGGCTGCAGAGCAGCTCTTCCGCCTGCGCTTTCAGCAGGGCCTCGGAAATACCGAAGGCGTGAAGAACATTCGTGGTCTGCGCAAGGAAGTAGCGCGCATTAAGACGCTTGAAAGCCAGCGCCGGTTGGGCATTGCAACGGCTCCTACGGAGACTGATGCACCCACCACCAAGAAGAAAGCGAAGAAGGGCTAACCCATGGCAGAGACAACTGTAGAGACAAAGACAGCAACAGTGGCCACCCCCCAGGGTGAAGCTCCGGCGCGCCGCAACGAGAAGGTGGGCGAGGTTGTTTCCACCAAGATGGACAAGACCATTGTCGTCTCGGTAGAGATGCGCAAGGCCCATCCCAAGTACAAGCGCGTTGTGAAGAGCAACAAGAAGTTTTACGCGCATGACGAACAGAACTCGGCCCGCGTAGGCGACCAGGTTCGCATCCGCGAAAGCCGCCCACTGAGCAAGCTGAAGCGCTGGACGCTGGATGAGATCGTCCGCCGCTCCTCGTTGAACACGCTGCCGGACGCGAAGGCTGCGACCAAGGCTTAATGGCTGGCTCGTGAGAGCCGCACTTGATGTAAGAGATTTTTGGAGATACGACAATGTCCGTTCAGATGAGAACGATCCTCGACGTAGCCGACAACTCCGGCGCACGTCGTCTGCAGGTGATTCTGCCGCTTGGTGGTGGTCTGGGTAAAAAGGCTGGCCTGGGCGATGTAGTCACGGCTGCCGTCAAGGAAGCCTCCCCCGATGGCACGGTCAAGAAGGGCAAGGTTGTGAAGGCCGTGATCGTCCGTACCCGCAAGGAATACCGCCGTCGCGATGGCACGTATATCCGCTTCGACCAGAACGCCGCTGTCGTGATCAACGACTCGGGCGAGCCGGTCGGAACGCGCGTCTTCGGACCAGTGGCCCGGGAGCTTCGCGACAAGAAGTTCCTCAAGATCGTGTCGCTGGCACCGGAAGTAATCTAGTTTTGGCTTGGATTTAGGGCTGCCGGTGGAACCATCGGCGGCTTTGATGTACACTTATCAGGTTTGGTCCTTGCGTAGACCCCGGCTTCGGACGGTGAGTACACGAGGATGTGATCTGCAGGGCAATCGAAAGAATTTACCTGAACCGGCGCAGGTTTACGCCGAGGTTCGTGTGTGAGCAATCCCGCGCGATCAGGAAGAAGGAAGAGATATGTACATTCAGCGCAATGACACGGTTATCGTGACCGCCGGCAAAGACAAAGGCAAGAAAGGCCGCGTTCTGCGCGTGCTCAACGATAAGGGCCGTGTTCTGGTCGAGCAGGTCGGCATCGTTAAGAAGCACGTCAAGCCGAATCCACAGAAGAACATCAAAGGCGGCATCGCCGAGCAGGAGACCGCCGTGCACATGTCCAATGTGATGTTGATCGATTCGAATGGCAAGGCGACCCGCGTAGGTTTCCGCGTTCTCGCAGATGGCAAGCGTGAGCGCTACGCCAAGACCACCGGCGAAACCTTGGCGCCGAAGAAGAAGTAAGAAGCAGCTTTCACCCATAGCTCTTAGCTGTTAGCTGGGGCGGCTGAAGAAAAATTATCGAAAGGCTGGAAGCTAGTAGCTAACAGCTAGGTTCACCCCACGTAACGGTATCCACTCCGACGACCGTGGAGAAAGAGATCAAGACAATGGCAGCACGTTTGAAGGAACGATATAACAGCGAACTGAAGGCAGCGATCCAGAAGGATCTCGATCTGAAGAACACGATGGCGGTTCCTCGTCTCGAGAAGATCGTGATCAACATGGGTCTTGGCGAAGCCACCCAGAACAACAAGATCATCGATCCGCTCGTCAGTGATCTCGCCCAGATCACCGGACAAAAGCCGGTTCTGACC
>JAHFTZ010000112.1 GCA_023265355.1 Terriglobus sp. | reverse complement strand
CAGCGACTGCCGCCCGAACGGAAATGCCTCCGCCTTCCAGATGCAGGCAGGCGGTCTCAACACAACAACCCACTCACGGCAGTACTTTACACAGGTAGCCGCGCTGGCCAGCAATGGAGCGGTCGCGGGAGCCTTCTCCCGTCCCGCGTTCGGAACCTTCGGAAACATCGGACGCAACAGCTTCGTTGGACCGCGTGATTACTTTGCAGATGCAGCTCTCATCAAGAACATCGGTATTACAGAGAGGGTGAAGGCGCAGTTCCAGTTCCAGGCCTTCAACGTCTTCAATCACGCCGCTCTGGATATTCCCACTGCTTCCAACTCGCATTGCATCGATTGCTCCACGGGCGGCGTCATTACCAGCCTGGAGAGTAACTCCACCATGCGTCAACTGCAGTTCGCTGCACGTCTGACGTTCTAACCGTAGCGCCTCCTTGAATGGGGCTGCCACAAGGGCAGCCCCAACTTTTTGCGGTAAATCAATTTCTGAGTTTGAATGACGCGATGGGGCTTAACCCGTCGAAGGATCGAACATCGTGCGACTGCTCTCTCTTGCTTGCCTCCGCTCTCTCTGCCTTGCGTCTTTATTTTCTGCCACTCTCTCCAGCGCCTTCGCGCAGCAGGGCGTACCTGCGCAGTTGTCGTCTGTCGAGCGCTTCGATCTTGGCGAAAATCCTCTGACCATCCTCCAGCCTGCGCAGGTTAACCGTCCCTTCAGTGTGACCGGGCAGCGCGGCGCAATCATCGGACAGCAGGACGGCACGTTTGAACTTTGGCTGTTGCCCACGAAGATTCTGCATCACGCACGCCTGACGGCGCAGCTCGACGGCTATGGCGCCGTGATCGACATGAACCAACAGGCATCGACCATCGAGGTGCATCCCGATCACACGACGATCACGCTTTCGCACGCGGCGATCACCATCAAAGAGCATCTCTTTATTCCACGCAGCGCAACGACAGGTGTAGCCACCGCGATGGTGCTGCTGGAGATTCACTCCGTGCGCCCAGCGCAGATTACGCTGAGCTTTGAGCCTTCGCTCGAACGGCAGTGGCCCGCACCGAACTTCGGTCGTCCCGGCGCGGGATGGGTTCCGATGGGCAACGGCGGTGCGTTCCAGTTGGAGAGCGACAATCCAAACTTCTACGGCATGGTGGCCATGCCCGGCAGCACACCCGGTCTGATTCGCCCCTTCCAGGAAGCACCGAAGAGCGAGCCGCTCAGCTTTCATATCGCTTTCGATCCCGCGAAGGACAGCGGCAAGTATTTTCCGTTACTCGCGGCAGTAACGGATGCGAGCGCTCTTCCCGTTGAGAACGGCAAAGCGAAGATGCGATCCGCCATCGCAGACGCAAGTGCAAACGTAGAGAAGCTCTATCGCTCCACGGCGGATTTCTACGCGCACTTCTTCGACACAAGGCTTGTGGTTGAAACTCCGGATGCTCGCTTCAATGACTCCATGCGCTGGGCGGAAGTCTCCATTGAGCAGTCGAAGGTGGCAACGTCTTCCGGCAGCGGTCTCGCGGGCGGATGGTTTATCTCCGGCGATTCCGCGCGTCCCGGCTTCGGTTGGTTCTTCGGTCGCGACACTCTCTTTACGCTCTACGCAGTGAACAGTTACGGCGACTTCGCTCTCAGTCGTGAGTCGATGGACTTCCTCCTGGCGCATCAGCGCGAAGACGGCAAGATGATGCACGAGTACTCGCAGACGGCCGATCTTCTGGACTGGAAGAGCCTTCCGTATCTCTATGCGGCTGCAGACGCCACTCCGCTCTTCGTGATGCAGATGGCGGACTATGTTCGCACCAGCGGCGACACGGCGTATCTGAAGCGGCATTGGGACAATGTGAAACGCGCGTACGCTTTCACACGTGCGCATACGACGCGCGGTATCTACGACAACACGCAGGGAACGGGATGGGTCGAAGAGTGGGTGCCTAAGACTCCCTTCCAGGAGACCTATCTCGTGTCTCTGGATCAGCAGTCGAGCGCTGCGATGGCGGAGCTTGCGACGCGCATGGGAGAGGCAGATCTGGCGACGAAAGCGAAGGACACGGCAAACGCTATCGAAAAGCAGCTTGCCGAGTTCCATAACGAGGGTGGCTTCTATAACTTCAGCCGCGATAAGGATGGCAGCTTTGATACACAGCCAACCGTCTTTCCCTCGATCGCATGGTGGGATGGAGGCCTGAAGCTTCCGCAGGCCGACTCACAACTCACACGCTGGGCTGGTCATAAATTCTCGACCGACTGGGGCATGCGGTCGATGGAGACTGGCGCTGCGACGTACGACCCCATCAGCTATCACCATGGTTCGGTGTGGCCGCTTTATACGGGATGGACGTCGATGGCGCAGTACCGCAACGGCAAGCCTCTCGCAGCGTACGCCGACCTGGAGCAGAACATTGCGTTGACGTGGCTGCAGGATCCAGGCGCGATCACGGAAGTTTTGTCGGGTGAGTTTTATCAGCCGCTGGGACGTTCGAGCTCGCATCAACTCTGGTCTTCGGCGATGACGCTGACGCCTGCCGTGCGCGGCCTCTTCGGTGTAGAGGTCGACGTGCCTCGTCACCTGCTGCATCTCTCTCCCCAGCTTCCCGCAAGCTGGGACGAAGCAAAGCTGCACCACGTCGCCTATGGCGACATCATGCTGGACATTGCGATGCGCCGTCGTGGGGAGCATCTTGATTTAGATGTAGTAAGCGACAAACCCGCAGTGCTCTGTCTCCAAACCGAGATTTCGCTCGATAAAAAACGCGAGTGCAAGAGTGCGAGTTCAACGCGTCATCACATTACGCTCAGGCTGCCCGCTTTTGAAGTCGCGCTCGCGCCGCAGACTGCGGTGCCGGGTGAGAGAACGCAGCAGTGGAAGGTGACACAGGAAGAACGCACCGAGCGCGGTCTCAAGCTCATGATGGAAGGCCCCTCCGGATCGACACAGCTGCTGCAACTGCGTCGCAATGGCAACGCAAGCCGCATGCCCATGGTGACAGGAGCGCAGAACGTGGGCGACGATCTTCTGGTCACAGCACCGGTTACAGCTACCGGGGAATACGCGCAGCAGGAGGTCGAGCTTAAGTGGTAGCTGAAGTCGGCACCGCGACGTGCCTTGCCCATCAGGATTACGTATACTAGAAGAGTTCGGGCCGCATCCGCGTATCTCACGGAGCGGCACTGGGGACCTCAATGAGCTTGATTCAACCCGGTATGCAGGGGCATAATATGAGTGCGCGCAAGACTACTCCTCAGGGCCTGCAGGACCAGAAGCGACGCCACATTCCCATCACAGCACTTACAGCGTATGACTACGTCACCGCGCGTCTCGTCGACGAAGCTGGCATCGACGTGCTTCTCGTCGGCGACTCGCTGGGCATGGCCGTTCTCGGCTATGACTCCACGCTCCCTGTCACGATGGAGGAGATGCTCCATCACACGCGGGCCGTTCGCCGCGCCGTGAAGAGTGCTCTTCTCGTGGCGGATATGCCCTACGGCAGCTATCACCTTGGTACAGAAGATGCCGTCCGCAACGCCATGCGCTTAGTCAAGGAAGCAGGCGCGGAGGCGGTCAAGATCGAAGGCGGCTCTGAGCGTGTGCACCTCGTTACGGCGATGACTTCGGCGGAGATTTCCGTCGTCGGCCACATCGGTCTGACGCCGCAGTCGGTTCATCGCATGGGCGGATACAAGGTGCAGGGGCGTACGCTCGCAGCGATTGAGACGCTCTGTGAAGATGCGTTGCTTTTACAGCAGGCGGGGGCGATTGCGATTGTGCTGGAAGGCGTTCCGCGCGAGGTTGCCGCGCGTATCACCGCGAGCCTCGATATTCCCACGATCGGCATCGGCGCCGGACCCGAGTGCGACGGCCAGATCCTCGTCTTCCACGATCTCTTCCAGCTCACCTTCAATCACACGCCAAAGTTTGTTCGTAGCTTCGGAGACGCAGGGGAACTCTTTCGCAGCGGTCTTGAGGCGTATCGCGAAGCCGTCACTACGAAAACCTTTCCCAACGATGCAGAGAGCTATCACCTCTCGCACGATGTGTTGCAGGAGTTGATCGAGCCAGACCTTGCACCTGCGAAGGGACGCTAGCCATGCGGATCCTTCTAACCATTGCGGAGTTGCGTGCGGCACGCGCGGAACTTCTGCAGCGGGACGCTACAGCGACGCTCGGTCTGGTTCCGACGATGGGCGCACTACACGAGGGGCACCTGTCGCTCATACGCGCTGCGAAGAAGCGATGTCGATTCGTCGCCGTCTCCATCTTCGTCAACCCGCTGCAGTTTGGCCCCAGTGAAGACTTCTCACGTTATCCGCGTACCTTCGATGAGGACTGCACCTTGCTTCTGCAGGAGGGCGTAGACCTCGTCTTCGCTCCGGCAGCGGAAGAGATGGTTCCCGCAAACGCAACCACGTTCATCGAAGTTGGTGGCATCGGAGACCGGCTTGACGGCAGATCGCGACCGGGGCACTTTCGTGGTGTTACGACCATCGTGGGCAAGCTCTTTCACGTCATTGCACCGCATGCAGCTTTCTTTGGACAGAAGGACGCTGCCCAGGTAGCGGTGCTTCGCGCGATGGTGCGCGATCTTAACTTCGATCTCGAACTGGTCGTCTGTCCCACGGTGCGCGAGTCGGACGGTCTCGCGCTCAGCTCGCGCAACCGTTATCTCAGTGCAGAAGAGCGCACACAGGCACTGGCTCTCTTTCGTGCTCTGCGGTCTGTCGCCTCTTTGAGCGCGGAGGAGAAAGACGCCAAGGTTCTACAGGAGCATCTCCGCTCCTGCCTGGAGATCGCAGAAGGCCTGCGTGTCGATTACGCCGAGGTGGTTCATCCTCGAACGCTCGAAGCGATCACCACTACAAACGGGGGTGCTCTCGTCGCTGCCGCCGTCTGGGTTGGAAAGACGCGCCTGATCGACAACATTCTTTTACCTCTGGGAAACACGCCATGAAGATTCTGCTCGCAGTGACCGGAGGTATCGCCGCATACAAGGCCGCTGAACTCACGCGCGAACTGCAGCGCCGTCTTATCGGTGTGCAGGTCGTAATGACTCCGTCGGCGGAGGAGTTTATCCGTCCGCTCACGTTCGCGGCGCTCACGGGAAAACAGGTTTTGACCTCACTCTGGCAGCCCGCAGCGGAAGCAACCGATGCTGCCCCCGGAGACTTCTCTATCGAACATATTGCGGTTGCGCAATCTATCGACGCGCTCGTCGTCGCGCCCGCAACTGCAGACAGTATCGCGAAGATGGCACACGGCATCGCAGATAATCTCTTCCTCAACATCTTCCTGGCGACGAAGGCTCCTGTAATTCTGGCTCCAGCGATGAATGTGAATATGTGGGAGCATCCTGCAACGCAGACGAACATCCAGCTCTTGCGTCGAAGAGGAGTCCACATCGTCGAGCCGGACGCGGGCTATCTTGCGTGCGGCATGACTGGTGGAGGCAGACTGGCTGAGGTTACGTACATCGCGGACGAAGTAACGCGTCTGCTTCAGCGTAAGACAGATCTCGCGGCGGAGACGATCCTCATCACGGCAGGCGGAACGCAGGAGCCCATCGACCCCGTCCGCTACATCGGCAACCGCTCCAGCGGCAAGATGGGACACGCGCTGGCACAGGCGGCCATGGATCGCGGTGCACGCGTGGTTCTAGTAACGGCATCGACAGAGCCTGCATCATCAGCCTCCGAAGTCATCCGTGTGCGCACCGCCGAAGAGATGCGTCGTGCCGTCCTTGCTCATCTGCCAGAGGCAACCGCCGTCATCAAAGCAGCGGCTGTTTCGGACTATCGCGTCATCGATCCCTCTGCGCAGAAGTTGAAACGCTCCGGTCCGTTGACGCTGCAGCTTGAGGCTACGGCAGACATCGCGCGTGCAGTCGCGGAAGAACGTCAGCCCGGTACACTCGTGATCGCCTTCGCCGCAGAGACGGAAGATCTGCTCTCGCACGCACGCCGCAAACTTGTGGAGAAGAATGTGGATGCCATCGTGGCCAACGATGTCTCTCAACCGGGCATCGGCTTCGACGCGGAGGACAACGCAGGCTTCTTCCTTACTGCACACGCGGAGATTCCGCTGCCTCGCTCCAGCAAACGCGAGATGGCGCATCGCATTCTGGACGAGCTTCTTCATCTAAGAGCGCATCAGAGAACAAACGGCGCGGTTGCTGGAAAACTGACCGCGACAGAAAGTCATTAATTTTATGTTGAGAAATTTTCTTCGCTCCAAGATCCATGGCGCTATCGTCACCGAAGCAAATACGGCTTACATCGGTTCACTCGCGATTGATGAGGATCTTATGGACCTTGCCGGGATTCAGGAGAACGAAGTCGTTCACATTGCAAATGTAAGTAATGGCGAGCGACTCACAACGTACGCCATCCGCGCACCGCGTGGATCGCGCGTCATCTGCGCAAACGGTGCAGCGGCCCACAGGGTTTCTGTAGGAGATAAGATTATTATCTTTGTCTTCGGCTGGTATGACGAGAAGGAAGCGGCGCAACATCATCCCGCGCTTGTATTTGTCGATCGCGACAATAGAGCCACCCACAGGCCTCTTCGCGAGGAGCATGCGCAAACAGCGGATGAGATAGACACCGCAAACGAACTTCTACTCTTTTCTTGAAGCAACTAGCTGGCTTATCACTTGCTTCAGGCTGCAAACGGCTTCTCTGCGACCCAGGCTCCCACCACAACGTTCTATGTGTGGCCTAAGAATCTCCAGCCCGCCGTGGTGCAGGAGTTAGTCTGACGACCGAGTTCCAGATCAACAATACTTCCTCGTTTCAGGTCGGATATGTCGGTGTAGTCGGTCACGCCTTAGGCGACGTGTGTCCGGGAACCTTCCGCGCACCGAGTTTTCACAATATCGACATGGCCCTGGCGAAGTCCCTGAGCGTGCATCACGGGCATCATCTCGAGTTCCGTGCGGATGCCTTCAACGCCTTCAACATCGCCAGCTATGCTCAGCCCGACAGCAACGTTACGGACACTACCTTCGGGCAGATCACGAACACGGTCAGCAACAGTCGCAATATTCGACTGTCTCTGAAATACGGGTTCTAAATTGGCCAACGGTCATCCGGCGCGAGGAGAAGGGCCATCTGAGCTCTCCTCGCGCGGGGCGCGTAATGGGAAAAACCCATCCCTACCGGAAGAGGTTTCCGACTTTCACAGGATTTAGAAGACTCTTTCGGGGGACAGACACAAACGCAGCGATCAAGTATTCTCGCTGCATGATGTACGGGACTCGCTCTTCGA
>JAHFTZ010000111.1:4213-7294 GCA_023265355.1 Terriglobus sp. | reverse complement strand
TGTGGATGGGCAGTGTCTGCACACTGGTGATGCGGGCTTCGGCGAAGGAATGGTTTCCGTGATGGAAGAAGTAAGCGAAGCCTGCGGCGAAGAGGGCAACGAGAACCACAGCGGAGATGAGGATGGTCTTGGTGCTGCCGGAGCGGGGCTCGGGCTGGAAGAGATCTGCCATGTGGTGATTGTAGTGGGGTGGGCGTTTGCCCTGGGTCGAGCTGCGCTCAAAAGATGCTCTTTGCGCATCAACCCACACATCGCAAAGAGCGCGATGTATGGGGCACCCACATTTGGGTTTCCTCTATCCAGGTCTTGATTATGGCCGAGGGCGGAGCGCGGCGAGGAAAGCGTCCGCTTCGAGGGTGTTGAGGACGCCGGCGGGGGAGAGCCACGCGCGGCGGAGCTGGGTGACACCGAAGCGCATCTTGTCGAGTTCGTCCGTGGAGTGCGCATCGGTGTTCACGGAGATGCGGCAGCCGAGTTCCTTCGCGAGACGGAGGTTGTGGTCGTTGAGATCGGCGCGTGCGGGTGAAGCGTTGTGTTCTACGGCCACGCCCAGAGCTGCGGCCTTGCGGAGAACCTTGTCGAGATCGAAGACGTAGGGCTCACGGCGCAGGAGGATGCGTCCCGTGGGATGGCCGAGGATGCGGAGGTAGGGATTCTCCAGGGCGCGAAGGAGCCGTTCCGTCTGCTGCTCCGCAGGCAGGCTGAAGTGCGAGTGGATCGAACCGATGACCACGTCCATCTCCGCGAGCGTACTGTCTTCGAGATCGAGCGAGCCATCGAGGAGGATGTCGACTTCGATGCCCGCGAAGACGCGGATGCGGCCGTTCATCTCCTTGTCGACCGCGCGGATCTGGCGCACGTGTTCGAGGGCGCGCGCATCGTCGAGGCCGTTGGTCATCGAAAGATTTTTTGAGTGGTCGGTGATGGCGATGTAGCCGTAGCCGCGAGCCAGAGCGGCCTCTGCCATGGCGAAGATGGTGTCGGCTCCATCGGTAGTCGTGGTGTGCATGTGAACGTCGCCACGGATGTCTGCGCGGGTGATGAGCGCGGGCAGCGTGTGTGTGGCGGCGGCTTCGATTTCACCACAGTTCTCGCGAAGTTCGGGAGCGATGTAATCGAGGCCGAGCGCGGCGTAGACATCTGCTTCCGTCTCACCGGCAACGATCGCATTGTCGTCGAGGCGTGCGAGTCCATACTCGCTGAGTGTAAAGCCCTGTTTGATAGCGCGCTGACGCAGCGAGACGTTGTGCATCTTGGAGCCGGTGAAGTATTGCAGCGCCGCGCCGTAGGTCGAGCGCGGGAGCAGGCGAACGTCGACCTGCAGGTTATTGCGCATGAGGAAGCTGACTTTGTTCTGCCCTTTGGCGATGACTTGCGAGATGAGCGGAAGACCCGCCACGTGTTCCACGGCGGCAGAGACGATCTCTGGTTCGCAGGCGGGGCCTGTGACGAGCAGATCGAGATCGCCCACGGTTTCGCGGCCTCGACGCAGCGAGCCTGCCGGGGTTACGGTGTCGATGCCGGGAAACTGGAAAATGAGAGCTGCGATGCGCGAGGCGGTTTCATCTGCGTCGTCGATACGGAAGCGACCGGAGTTCTTGCGGTAGTCCTCGATGCCCTTGGCGATCTTGTCGATGAGCTTCTGGCCGAAGCGTGGCAGCTTGGCAAGGTGGCCAGCTTTGGCGGCGGCTTCGAGGGCGTCGATGTCGGAGATCTCGAGCGCACTCCAGAGAAGAGCTACGGTCTTTGGACCCATGCCGGGAAGTCGAAGAAGATCGAGCATGGTGGGGCGATACTTTGTGAGAAGTTCGTCGCGAAGCGGCATCGAGCCGGTGGCGAGAAGGTCGCGTACGTTGGCGGCCATGCCTTTGCCAATGCCGGGGATAGCCAGCAAGGCCTTTGGATCCTGGGCGATTTCGGCAAGTTGTTGGGTCTGCTGTTCGACGGCTTCAGCGGCACGACGGTAGGAACGGATGCGAAAGGGATCGGCGGCATCGATCTCAAGGAGGGCCGCGGTTTCGTCGAGCAGGCGTGCGATGGTGACATTGTCCATTGGGAGGACAGGATAGCGCGACGGATGCTCTCGCCGCTTGCTATGCCTCTTTGATTCGCGTGACCTGGTCCGCCTGTGGACCTTTTTCGCCCTGAATGACGTCGAATTCTACTTCGTCGCCTTCCTTCAGGCTTTTATATCCGTCCAATTGAATTGAGCTGTAGTGAACAAAGACATCGGGCCCATTTTCCCGGCCGAGAAACCCGAATCCTTTTGCGTTGTTGAACCATTTGACGCTGCCTTTGTATTGGCCCATGCTTTTGCCTCGTCCCTTTTCCCGTCGGTAACTTTCGTGCCTACCGATCTGGTGCTTTAAGACGCGAGGTAATCTTGTATGGTTTGTTATAGATACGACGTATAAAAAATACGGTCTTTGACCCGGTATCAGGCAGACGCAGTATCTTTCTGGGCGCTATAGAGAAGCGCGCCAACAATGGTCTTTCCATCGTGGATCTTCCCCGCGAGAATAAGCTTCACGACTTCTGAGAGAGGCATCAGGCGAATTTCGATGCGTTCGTCTTCTTCCGGCTCTGCGACGCCGAGGCTCAGACCTGTCGCAAGATAAATCTCCATCCATTCGCCTACGAAACCGGGGCTGGGATAGTAGCGGACGAGCTTCTTCCATTTTTTGGCACGATAGCCCGTCTCTTCGATCATCTCCCGCTTGGCGGCCGCCAGCGGCGTTTCGCCCTTGTCGATTTTGCCCGCAGGGAGTTCCAGAAGGAACTGTCCGGCAGCATGGCGGTACTGGCGTTCTATTACGACGACGGGATCGTCGGGATTCTTGCTGTCGTCAATCGCCAGGATGACGACAGATCCGTTGTGGCGGATGATGTCGCGATAGCCTTTCACACCACCCGGTTCGAGCACGTGATCGGTATAGACCGAGAAGAAGCTGCCTTTATAGGCCACCTTAGAGGAGAGCAGCCTGGCCTTTTGTGAGGGGCGGCCAGCAGCGGTTTTGGGCTTTGCGCGAGAGATTTTTCCTGAAGGAGAAGACTTAGCCATGAGATCAACGGTATCAAAAG